>DLVS01000457.1:9148-10133 GCA_003445095.1 Verrucomicrobiales bacterium | reverse complement strand
CGGGCTTCGGTCCGAACGATGGATTGGGTCAACACGACATTGAACTGATAGGCCGCTGCTCCGAGCGTGGCGGGCGCCATGCGCCGGACGACTTCAGCCACGGTCGGGTCGCCCAGCGGATTGACCCAACGGTAGCGAAAGCCTTCTTTGCGCAAGGCGGGCCATTGGAATCCCGCTTGCACTACGCCCGCCAACAACACGCCGACCGCCAATCCAAACACTTGGGTTTCGAGCGTCGTGCCGAACCGCGGCGCGATAAAGAATACGGCCGCGATCATCACGACATTCAGCATCGAAGCGCCCAGCGCTGGCACGAAGAAGTGCCCCCGGGCGTTCAGCATTCCAATGAAGACCGCCGCGACAGTGACGAACAGCAGGTACGGGAACATGAGCCGCAACAATCGCACGATCAGTTCGCCGTGAGGACCCAACGGGACCGCGGCCAACACGCCGGTCAGCCCTAACACCACCACCAGCACTAGGCTGCCAGACAAAACTACCAAGGCGGAAATTACCGCATTCGCCGAATGCCACATAGCGGCGTCGCCCGCCTGTTTTTCCCGTTCCTTGAAAATCGGGATGAAAGCCGCGGTCAACGCTCCTTCACCGAGCAAGCGTCGAAACAAACTCGGAATGGAGTAGGCGTAAAGGAAAGCATCGGCAACCGAGCCGACGGCCATGAAACCGGCATAGACCGATTCGCGCGCAAACCCCAGTACCCGGCTGATCAGCGTGGCGACACCCACGGAGCCGGATGACTTCAACAACCGTGACATCCGTGTGGATGGTTCGTGGAACGGCGGTACGCAAGCAAGTGCTCCCGTATAGGATGTCGCGCGCGCGGAGCGCGGACGGCCCCGTCCGCCCGGATTGCCACTTGGGGGGATTCGTAGGAGCCGAGGTCACGAGACTTCTTCCTGACGGGAAACGGGTAAAGGCGGGGCAGACAGATGGAGTCTCCTCACGTCGCCTCCTACGGGTTATG
>DLVS01000457.1:5927-8829 GCA_003445095.1 Verrucomicrobiales bacterium | reverse complement strand
AGTAGCCAGTGCGGAGTCATGGCCCAGATGTTTGGACGTCGTTCCTCCCCCTCCAACTTTCACGCAGGCGAGGCCGCCCGCGCCCTGGGGCAGCGACTATTGTTTGAGCCAGCCAATGAGTGCGGCTGAATCGAAGGTGGATGGGGTGCTTAAGGCGTTGGCGGCGCCGGCCAGTTCGTACTGGGCTTTCGGAATCCTAAGTTGGTCCGCGCTTTCACCGATCACCCATACTTTTCCAGGTGCTCCCAAGGCGATCAGCCCAGGGAGGTCGCCGTACTTAGCGCCACCGGGGAGAAACTCCGGCGCGCGATAATCTTTAAACTGACCAAACCGAAATCCGCGCGTGGCGATTACCGCGTGGGTCACCTCTGAACTGCTGAGTGCCCGAGCCGCCGCCACGAGCGGGGCGGTCGAATCGAGACCAACCAAGGCGAGTCGCGTGGATTTGCGCTCGTTGGTTCGCACAAACTGGATGACCGAAAGAATGTCGTGGACGCGCTGAGCAAAGACGGCCGGATTGTACCCAAAAGTGTACGCGGGGGCTTCGCGCGTCTCCTTGACCTTGGGCGTTTGGGTTAAGAGCGTACCATCGGCCAGAAACTCGCCTTGATAGAGCAAATCCACTCCCAACACGGTCGCGCCCGAATCGACCACCGCCTGAACGTCGGGACGCAACTTCCCGTCGGCCCTGAAGAGCCCGGCTTTCCCTTCGGAGGTAAACCACGCGACCGTGGTTCCGTTCCACTGCTTCGGATAGGCGAATACCGCGGGCAATTCCTCGGCCTGCGTTGAGTTGCGCAGCGTGCCGACGATTTCCAACCACGAGCCGCGATCTGATTTGTCGGTTTGCCGCCAAGTCACCTCACCCACTCCCGAGAGGGTTCTCCCCAAAACGATTTCAACCGCGCCACCGACCGTTTTTCGAAACGCCTCGTTGGAGCGGGCCGCCTGAGCCAACTGCGTTTGGGCATCGTCGTGGAACCAGCGCAACAGTTGGCGCTCGAAATCCGGGTCGCCGGACTTCGGAGGCGGGTGTTGGGCGTCCCAAACCGTCAGCGCATCGCGTTTCAAGAAAGGATAGTCCCTTTCGACCACCGGCTCGGTTTGCCCCAATTTGAAATGGCGGTTGAGCCACGTGTAGAAGGCTGAGCGCGAAACCGCGTTGTAGTTGTGCGGGAAGTGTTCTCCGCGCTGAAGCATGACGGCGTCGGGCGCCCCTAACAGGGCATACAATTGCTTGAGCTGGGGCAATCCTTTCGTCGCCATTTCTTTGGTCCAGTCGTTCGCGGAGGTCATTCCCAGGGGTTTCGGAGCGAAGAGTCCGGCGATTTCCACGTTGCCTGTGCCGACCCGCAGCAAACTGGCGTTCTCGCACGTGCAGCCGCCTTGCATCGCCGTGCTGACCATGACCGCCGGAAACGCCAGCTTCACGCGGTCATCCACCGCCGCCAAGATGAACGTCTGCGTTCCGCCGCCGCTGGCGCCAGTGACGGCAATGCGATCCGGGTCCACCTCGGGCAAACTCAGCAAGAAATCCAACGAACGGATCGCGTTCCACGTCTGCAGCCCCATGACGCTCTGCAGGTGGGCCTCGGCCTGCGGACTGAACAAGCCCCAGTTCTCGAGGGTGTTCATTTCGGGGCGTTGCTTGGCGAAGTTATGCGCGACAGCCATGGAGATTTGCTGGGCGTCGGAATTGCCGAGCATGTCCCATTGCCAGACCACGCATCCCATTCGGGCGAGTTGCACGCAGAGCGACTGGAATCGGCTTCTTCCACCGTCTTCGAAGCGTTCCTCGCCATTCGCTAACTCCCGGCGGAGCTCCGCGGGAGTCGCCTCCGAGAGTCGGGCATCGGTCCAGTGTCCGTGGGCAAACAGCACGCCCGGCGCTTTGCCACTGATTTGTTTAGGGCGATAAAGATTGCCGGTGACAAAAAAGCCGGGCGCGCTTTCGAAATAGACTTTGTCGATGGTGTACTCGCCTTGGTCGATTCGGCCCCAAATCACGGCGTTTAGAGGCGTCCGAGTCGGCATGGGCCATAGGCCTTGAGAAACCAAGATTCGTCGGCGGACTTGCTCGGCTCGCTTCGTCCACGCCGCGGCCGAGGCTGGCGGATCGAAGGGAAAATATCCATCGAGGTCCTTCGGCGGTTTCAGTCGGGCATCGTCGGGCAATTGACCGGCTGGTAAAGCTTTGGGCGCGGCCGCGGCCGTTAACACACCAAGCAGGGAAACCAGAACGAGGCGAAGTGGATTCATGATAAATCGGGGAACTGGAGCGAAATATCGTCGAATCGCGAAAAGAAGGCTATGTGGAATCTCGAACCGCGCCCCGTGCCCGGGGTGGTGCGCGGGGCGGGGGTCGAACCCGGATTTTCGATTTGTCATTATTTCGCAAAAGTGTAGCAAGGGTGCGTAAACATTGGAGATTTTTCGGGTTTTTCAATTTATCACAGTGAACGATTTTGCGAACCATTACGAAATTTTGCTGTTCGGAATTGTTCGGAAAAACCGGTACACTCTCCGGTGATCGCTTTCGCCACTCCCGGCCACATCAACGTCGATTGCCCTCACATCCACATCGTGTGCTGGCAAAGTGCAGCCGCGTGCTCGAGTCCGTGCTTCTAGCCCCATTGGAGCCTGCCCAACAGTTGGCTGCTTGGCGAATCGCTTCACCACGGGAAGCTGAGAAGCTTTTTGCGACGGCCGGGAGCCTTTCGATGACCTAATTTGCGCGGGCGAAACCATCGCCGCCGGAAATCGGCAGCGATGGCTGCGGGCGACCCATTCGCCGTCACGCGTAAAAATGACCAAGCTCCTTAAGCGATGAGTAGTGACGGGCCCGGTCGGGTGCGGACTGGCCGATGATGACGTGATCGAGGACTTCGATCCTCAGAAGTTG
>DLVS01000457.1:0-5667 GCA_003445095.1 Verrucomicrobiales bacterium | reverse complement strand
GCCACGATGGCCACTCGGAAGATTTCCCGAGGATGGACCAGCACAGAATCGAGAATTCCCATTCCCACGATGGTGTGACCCTTGATCCGCCTGCGCGTGTTGAGCATCAGGACCACGAAGAATTCGACTTCCGGATTGAAGTACGGATTGGTCTGCACATGCAGCCGCCAGTAATCGGCCGCCCGTTCCGGTGTATCGCATTCCTGCACTTGCGAGGGAGTAGGACAATCCCGAATCGCAACCAGCTTCCATTCGCGCGGCTGGCGTTGGGACCGAATGGCCCTGGCGCCCTGGTGGGCGGCGGAATCGACGGCCTGCATCAGGGGTGAAGTGACGCTCTGCGGATCGGTCGGTGAGGTGACGGTGACTTCGGTGGTGCTCATGTATTGTGTTTCGTGCCGAAGGAGCGGGAGTGCTCTCTTCACCGGGACCTGAGAGAGCACTCCTGTTCCGCCGAAACACCCCAGGGAGCGTTCTCGCCGCCGGGCAGCGGAGCATCAGCAGCGCCGTGACAGGGACGCTGATCTGCGGCCCTGGCGCGAGCGGTGCGCGGAGCAACCAGAGGCGAGTACGCGGAAGGGCATGAGCACCTCCGAATCACCACCGACGCGGGCTCGCTTCTACCCGCAGTTGGCCAGTTGGCGGTTGCTACCCACACGCATGAAAATCCGCCTGGAGGGTCTGGACACCATGGAACAATCGGCGATGCCGGCTCGCTTTGAGCGCTGTTCGCTTTGGTCCGTGCTGCGGGAGACCGAAGCGAAGCGAAGGGAGCCCTGAGGACGGACGGAAGCGCTGCGGAATCACCGCGATTTCCGCAGCCGGGACGAGGGTGCGTGGAGGGAAGCGGAGGGGTTGGCGCGAGATCAGCGACAGCCTGCGAGCGGACCGGAACAAACCCTGGTCCCGGCCACGTCAGACGCGCATTGCCGTCTTCCGGGCAGGCTTGATTCCTTCAACCGGAGTCTCCTTTTCCGAGAAGGTATTCGTCTGCTCCGGTCCTGGTTCGGAGTCGAGTTGGGTGGCCGCCTGGTTCTTGGTCAGGTCGAGTTGGTCGGCGATGGCTGACTGGCGCTTCCGCAATTCTTGAAAGTGCTCCTCATGCTCGAAGGGGTGACCGATTCGCTCTTCGAGTTCGGAGGCGCGTTTGCGAAAACTGACCCCCTCTTGCTCCAGTTTCTCACCCCTTTCTTCAAGGCCCTGAACGGTCGCTTCCAAGGAACGAATCGTCCCCAAGGCGGTATCCGTAACCCGGGCGACATAGCTGTTGTGGCCGCGAAGGATGACATCGGCGCTTCCATCGAAGCCGGTGCGGATGACGAGACTAAAGCCGGCGAATCGTCCGACCTGGGTTTCTTCCATGTAGCGGCTTTTTAGCTTTTCCGAATGACGGAGGAGGAGTTCTCCGGCGATTCCCCGATTGGTAATGGTCTGACCGTCAATCTGAATGGAAAAGCGGTCGCCAGAAGTGTCTTCGCGGGACCCAAGATCCAGGCGCAGGTTGGCCAGGCGCTGGGCGGTGCTACCCGCATCCTCTTCGGCGCGGCGGCGCTCACCGCGGATTCGGTACTGCTCTTCGGAGTGCGCGGACCGAAGGCGGGTGAGCCGCATCAATTCGGCATCCACTTGGGCCTTCTCGATGACCAGGGGATTCCCGGACGCAATGGCTTTGACCTCGGCGTAGGTCAAGGCGGCGGAGTCGAGGTCCTCCAGACGCCGAATGGTCATGTCACCGCTCATGACTTGGGCAATGAACTTCGCCTTGGTCTCCAGGGTTTGCCACATGTAGGCGTCGAATGAGCCGCCTGTGACGTAGCGGTAGATCTGAACGACCGGATTCCGGTTCCCCTGGCGGAGGATTCGGCCCTCGCGCTGCTCGACATCGGCCGGCCGCCACGGTGCATCCAGGTGATGCAGCGCAATCAGTCGTTCCTGGACGTTGGTCCCGGAACCCATCTTCTGGGTGCTCCCGAACAGGATGCGGACCTTGCCGCTGCGAACATCGCGGAACAGGCCAAGTTTCGCGGCGTCAGTCTCAAAATCCTGGATGAATCCGATCTGGCCTGCGGGCACGCCCATCTTCTCCAGTTTCGCGGCCATGTCCCGATAGACGGAGAAGCCGAAATCACGCGGGGTGGACAAATCGCAGAAAACCAACTGAGCGGAGCGCTCCTTTTCCGAAGCCTGCCAGATGCGATGGATGTTCTCGACGGCGAGGTTGACCTTGCTCTGCGGTTCGTCGCGAGACCCCGGCAGCACGAGACGCAGATCGAGCGCCGCTTTCCGGCCCTCGGACGTGATCTTGAGCATGTTGTCCTCTCGGGGGTCCACCCGATTGGTCCTCAGCGCCTCCGCTCTGGACGCGAGTTGGCCGACGAGCGCTTTCAACTCAGGAGTGGCCGGCGCATTCCGAATGCTCGGCTTGCCATTCTCCAGGGTGGGGCGCGGCAGATTGAGCATGTCGGCCGTCTGCACATCCGCCGTCTGGCGGAACATCTGCATCAACTCCGGTACGTTGATGAACCGGGCGAATCGGGTGTTCAGCCGGTAACCGGCACCATCTGGCGAAAGCTCCATGGCCGTGACCGGCTCCCCGAAGGTGGCGGCCCACGAATCGAAATGATGCAGGTCATGGCGTTTCAACGCTTCCGGCTGGAGATACCGCTGCATGGTGAACATTTCGGCCATGCTGTTGGCGATGGGGGTGCCGGTGGCGAAGACCACGCCACCACCGCCATTGAGGGACTGGACATGCCGAACCTTGAGGTACATGTCGAAGGCCCGTTCGCTCGCCGTCTGCGGTAGGCCGGCGATCCGGGTCATCTTCGAGACATAGAACAGGTTCTTGAAATAGTGGGCTTCATCGACGACCAACCGATCCACGCCCAATTCCTCAAAGGTCAGGGTGTTGTCCTTCTTCCCTTCCGCAGCAAGCCCTTCGAGCCGGGCTTCCAGACGCTTCTTGGCCTTCTCAATCTCCTTCACCAGCCGTCGATCTCCGGACCCGGCGTGCTGCCGCTTCACCATCTCCAGTTCATGAAGCTGTTCCTCGAAGAACCGTTTCTGGGTGTCCTTCGCCAAGGGAATACGTTCGAACCCGGAGTGCGTGACGATCACCGCGTCCCAGTTTCCCGTGGCAATCCGGCTGAAGAGCTTCTTCCGGTTGGCCGCCTCAAAGTCCGCCTTTCCTGCCACAAGGATGTTCGCTCCCGGATACAGCGTCAGCAGCTCTGTGGAGAACTGGCCGAGCATGTGGTTCGGAACGACGAAGAGCGGCTTGTGCGACAGGCCCAGCCGTCGCGATTCCATGGCCGCGGCTACCATCGTGAATGTCTTGCCGGCACCGACAACGTGGGCAAGCAGAGTGTTGGGAGTCTGAAGAATGCGCCAGATTCCGGCCTTTTGGTGGCCCTGTAGGGTGATGTTCTGACTGGCGCCGGGCAGTGTCAGGTGATCGCCATTGAAGGTGCGCACCCGGGTGTGATTGAAGGTGTCGTTGTACTGCCGGCACAGGCGCTCCCGACGTGCATCGTCGCTCCAAATCCATTCTGCAAACCGTTCCTTGATCCGCTGCTGCTTCTCTCTCGCCGCCTCAGTCGCCTGGGCGTTGACGGTCGCCTTTTGGTCCGCATCGAAGTCGTGAACGGTCGGGGTCCTGAGGTTGAGAGCGTCCTCAATGAGTTCGAAGGCCGAGCATCGGTCCGTTCCCCAATCGGTGGTGTTGGCCGTCGCCTGTTTGACGTCCCAATCTCCCTTCAGATACCAGGTCCCCAGCGCGGCCACGTGTCCGACGCGCACCCCGTTTGAAACTCCGAGCAGTTCATGGGTGAACTGTTCCACGTCGCTTGCCGGCAACCACGCAGCACCGAGGCGTACGTCGATTTCGGACGGGTTCAAGTCCGCCGGTAGGACGGATTTTAGCGCAATAGCATTCTCCTGAAATCGTGGATCAGTGAGCGCCGCGGCTTCGGCGACCTCCAACTTCTCGCGCACGTTGCCCGAAAGGTACTGGTCGTCCGTCTCCCAAAGGTTTGATTGGGGGTTCAGGAAGATCAGGCCTTTAAGCTCGGGCACGAGTTCTTCAGCGGGCCGTTGCAGAAGCCCCGCCATGTGGTCCAGGTCCACCCGTCCCTTCTCGTTGAGCGAAACCAGAAGAGCTTCCTTCGCATTGGCCGCGGTCAGCGCCTCGTTGCGTCGGTGGATTGTCCGCTCCCGAAAGATAGCGGCCTTGGTGGCCTGTCCGGATTCGCTGTCGAAATTCTCCAGCGAGAGCAGCAACGGCAGATCCGGATCACCGTCAAAGGCCCGCTGATTGGCTCGGGCATTGATGGGGCCGTGGCGACCCGTGAACCTGTCGTACGCCACGTTGAGTTCCTGCCGAGCGGCGAGGACCTGGTCCTCTGGACTTCCGTCGAGCTGGGTTCGGAGGCAGTTGCGGACCGCATCCCGCACATGGATCAGCCCGCGGATACGCGCCCTCGTCTCCAAAGGCAGGTCATTGAGTGAGCGCAGGACATCATCGTCCCGGAAGCAGACAAGGCCGTTGTTCAGACAGTAGGCGTTCGGCTTAACCTCCTCCGGTGCCGGCACGGTTTGGTCGAGGGTCGGCTCCGCGACACGCTCGTTCTGGGCACGATAGATGCCTGACGGAAGACGAGAGACCACCGACCGCAGCGTATCCGCCAAATCTCGACCGTCGGGCTCCAGCGTGGGTTCTCGGTCGCGGTACATCCGGCCGGCTAAGCGCATCTGACCGATCATCAAATCCGGATGCTGGACGAAGTACTCGTTCAACTTGAACCCTTCGCCAACCTCGTTGGTGAAAGGGGCGGTCGCCTTCCACGCTGGTCCCGCGGGCACCTCGCCAACCTCCAGCCGCCGGAGCATCACGATGTCCGTGGTGACTTCCGTCCCGGCGTTCTTCTTAAAAGCATCGTTGGGAAGTCGAATGGCGCCGAGCAGTTCCGCCTGAGTCGAAAGGTGTTCCCGCAGGGTCGAGTCCAGTTTATCCAGGGTTCCCTTCGAGGTGATGAACAGAACGAGGCCACCCGGACGCACTTTTTCGAGGCCCGCCGCAAAGAAGTAGTCATGAATGGGAAACTTGTAGTCGTTCCACCTGGGATCATGGACCGGATAGTCCCCGAACGGCACGTTGGAGATGGCGACGTCGTAGAATCCGGGAGCCAGTTTGGCCTTCTCGAATGGCTGCGACCGAATGTCGGCCTCCGGATAGAGCACCTTGGCTATGCGAGCGGTCAGCGGGTCGATCTCAATGCCAGTGATCGTGGAGCGTTGCAGCATCGCCTTGGGCATCAGCCCGATGAAATGGCCAATTCCACAGGCGGGTTCCAAAATCCGTCCACCCTGGAACCCAAAACGCTCTAGGGCCGCGTACATCGCCGAGATGATTACCGGCGACGTGTAGTGCGCGTTGAGAGTGGTGGACCGGGCGAACTCCAGTTCTTCCGGGGTCAACGCCTTCTGCAGGACGTCACGTTCTGATGCCCATTCCCCGTTGTAGTCGTCGAAGACTTGGGGAAGCGAACCCCAACCGACGTATTTGACCAAGGTCGCCTTCTCCGGCGCCGTGGGCGGCCGTCCCTTGCTCTCCAATGCGCGAAGGACCTGGATTGCGCTCAGGTTCTGCCGAAACTTCTGCTTCGGACC
>DLVS01000330.1 GCA_003445095.1 Verrucomicrobiales bacterium | reverse complement strand
TGTCGGCTCGGGGTGCCAACGTAATGCCCGGCGTCATCGGCGGTTCTCTATTGGGCCTGGTCGTGGCGATCGCCACTAGCTTCAAGCCCAATTGGTCAGCCGTCCTGGGTCCAATCTACGCCTTACTTCAAGGCGTCGTCGTGGGTGGCGTGTCAGCCTTTTACAACGCTCGCTATCCGGGCATCGCCCTGGCCGCTGCCGGCGGAACCGCCGCCACTCTCGCTGGCCTGCTATTCGCCTACCAAATCGGCATCATCCGCGCGACCGACAACTTTAAACGCGGCGTCATTGCCGCCACGCTGGGCATTTTCCTATTTTATATGGCGACTTGGGTCCTCGGAATCTTTGGCGTGCAGATTCCCGGAGTTTATGCCTCCGGTTGGGTCGGTATCGGCTTCAGCGTATTTGTCGTCATCATCGCGGCGATGAACTTGGTGTTGGACTTCGACTTCATTGAACAAGGCGCTCGCGGCGGCGCGCCCAAGTACATGGAGTGGTTCGCCGCGTTCGGCCTGATGGTCACGCTGATTTGGCTGTACTTGGAGATTCTGCGCCTGCTGGCAAAGATTGCCGGCCGGCGATAATCGCGGGGGCCGTTACAGAAAAGAATCGGCCAATCGGGCCGTATTCTGAGCGACTCGAACCCAAAACGAGCGCTTGTTCCATTCCGCCAGAGTCAGCGGATCGCTGTTCGCGAGGTGCCGTTCGTTGATTGCCCGTAGTTGACTAGCGACGTTGGCATCGTGGAGCAAGAGGTTCGCCTCGGCATTCAAAGCAAAGCTCCGGATGTCCATGTTGCTAGAGCCGACAATTACCACCTCGTCATCGATCGCGATGCTCTTGGCATGCAGAAAGTGGGGCCGATACCGATAAATGCGCACACCAGCCTCCAGGAGTTCAGCAAAAAAGGAATTCTGGGCGAGGACGGTCAGTCGCTGATTTGAATGCCGCGGAACAATCAGGCGCACTTCCACACCTCGGGCGACGGCAGTCCGGAGAGCCGCGAGAAAGGGTTCATCCGGGACGCAATAGGGCGTGGTAATGGTTATTCGATGTCGCGCCTGATGAATCAACGATAACAACAGAGTGGCGAAGGTCTGCTGACGGTAGCCGGGCGAGCTCGGGACCAATTGGGCAAAAACCGGACCGGTCCGCGCCATGCCCTCCAGGTGCGGCCGGATACCCGTACCGGCACCGAGTTCGAGGACGCGATCCTCGAGGAAGACGGCCTCAAATTCAGCCACCACAGGGCCGGTCACTCGCGCCACCAACTCTTCATTGGGAAATCCCGGTACAAAGCGCGGCGCCACAATGTTTTGGGATCCGACGTAGCCCACAGTCCCATCGATAATGGCCAATTTGCGATGATTGCGCACGTCCAACCGCGGCCGTCGGGGCCGGAAAAAGCGCACCGGCAAAAGTTCGGTCACTTCAATCCCCTCGCGGCGTAGCCGGGGCGCTAGTTTCTTCAAGGCCGGCTTCGCGCCGATTCCGTCGAGGAGCAAACGGCACTTCACGCCCCGCCGGGCCGCGCGCTCAAGAGCTTCGGTTACGCGCGAGGCAACCTCATCATCCGCGTAAATGTAGTATAGTAAATGGATCCGCGTCGTCGCCACGTCCAGGTCAGCCGCCAAACGATTCAAGGAACCTTCGTAGTCACCGAGGAGTTCAACCGAATTGCCGCCCAGCATCGGGAACGCGGTCAGGTTCTCGGCCAGTTCCGCGGCGTCGGCGACATCGTGGGGCAATTCCGCGAGCGGAGTACGAATGGCGACCGGGAGCGTATGGGCGGCCTCGCGAATCCGGCCGGACATCTCTTCCAACAGGGCCCGGCGCCGCGCGGGCAGATGGATTCGCCCGACAAACAGGTACAACACTAATCCCGGCCACGGGAACAGAAAGATCAGGAGCAGCCAGGTCCGCGCCGCCGACGGTGGTCGGCGTTCCGGCACATAGAGCAGCATGGCGCCGCGCACGATCCATTCGCTGGCGAGGTAGAGCCAACCCCACAAAGAACCATGGGCGTTCAACCAGTTCACTGAGAAAACCTTCGCCCTAACAATTCACATTTACCAGGCAACCCCAACGCCATTTTCACTCCTGCTTGATGGCCGTCTTCACGGCTAAGCGATCCACCGAAGCCAGGGTCAGCGCTGACACCAGGAAGACCACGTGAATCACCACTTGCCATAACACGGTCTTTTGCTGGACGTGGTCTGCGTTGATAAAGGTCTTGAGCAAATGAATGGAGGAAATCCCAATGAGGGCAGTTGCTAGCTTAACTTTGAGGACGCCGGCGTTCACATGAGAAAGCCATTCAGGTTGATCCGGATGATCTTCAAGGTTCAGCCGCGACACAAACGTCTCGTATCCGCCAACAATGACCATAATGAGGAGGTTGGCGATCATGACGACGTCGATGAGGCCCAACACGCTGAGCATAATGATGGTCTCAGGATCATCGACATTCGCCGGCACGGAGGCCGGCTTGGCGTGTTCGAGCAGGGCAAACCCAATCAAATGCCCCAACTCGAGGAGGAACCGGTAAACATAGACAGCCTGCGCGACGATCAGGCCCAGATACAACGGGGCCTGCAGCCAGCGGCTCAGGAAGATCAAACTGCCGAGGGCCCGTTTCGACCCACTCTTAGAATCCGACATGCCGGCGGCTATTGTGGCTCAGGCCCAACTCCATTCCAACCCGAACTCGTGAAGTATCACCTGAGGAAAATCCGGTCTGACGCGTCGGCGGCGTGACCGCGATAACCACGCGCAGAGGCGTATCGTCCCTCGACGGGCGGAAACGGTGGTTTGACCTAGCGAAGGCTCTCGACTGAACTTGGCCCCCGAAGATTATGCCTCCCGATCCGGTCATCCAGGTTTGGCCCAAGCTGTCTTCCAGGCAGCTCGCCAATTACCGCATCTTCAGTCTCAGGTCGGATCT
>DLVS01000696.1:2666-3501 GCA_003445095.1 Verrucomicrobiales bacterium | reverse complement strand
CCACGCCGAGACGTGTCTCTATACTTGCACTCCGGACCTAAATTTTGTGTTAGGTAGGCACCCGGAATTTCCCCAAGTCGCGTTGGCCGCTGGCTTCTCCGGCCACGGCTTTAAGTTTTGTTCAATCATCGGTGAAGTCATGGCCGACCTCGCCGAGCACGGACGGACGGCACACGACTTGAGCCTTTTTGCCTTGGACCGCTTTTGTCGATAAACGTGTTCCCCGCGGAAGTCTCGCCTGGCTCATGGCATCGCCTCGGACGTAGGCTTGCCACGCGACCAACGGTGAAGATCAAACTCTTCGCCGATCGAGTTCTGCCATGACTATCGAACAATTCCGGAAGCTTGCTTTGGCCTTGTCCGGAGCGGTCGAAGCCGCCCACCAGAACCACCCGGACTTCCGCGTTGGCGGTCGGATTTTTGCATCGTTGGGGTATCCGGATGCGCAACACGGGATGGTGAAACTTACCCCGGAATGGCAGCAGAAATTCGTCGATCAATGGCCGGACACGTTTCAACCTTGTCGCGGCGCGTGGGGCAGGCAGGGATGCACGAGTGTGCGGTTGGCAAGGGTCCCGTCCGAAGTAATGAAGACTGCGTTGGAGTCCGCCTTCGCACACGCAGGGACATCCCCGAAAGCAAGAAATGCAAAACGGCGAAAGGTCGCTAACTCAAAATCTTAGCGGCGAAGCATGTTCACCGCGGATCGGAGCTCTTATTTTTCGAGACGAGTGGACTCTTGATACTCGCGGGGGATAGAGAGCAGTCGGATCACTTCGGCCCGTTCGGACTCCATGTTATCGGCGGCGCCGGAACCTTGTTTCGCGTGGTCGAG
>DLVS01000696.1:553-2589 GCA_003445095.1 Verrucomicrobiales bacterium | reverse complement strand
TCCGCCCCGGCTCCAACCAGAAAATCAAAGGCTGCCCGCCGACTGGTCGCGAGGAAGATGGGGGTCTGACCGTAACCATTGGTGGCTTCCAGGTTTGCCCCGCGATCGATCAGTAGCTTGAGAGATGACATTGCGCCGGCGCGAGCGGCCCGGTGGAGGCCTGTGTCCCCGTCCGAGTTCCGGGCATTGATGTCAGCCCCATGCTCAAGCATCAACCGCAGCTGGCTTTCATCGTTCGTTTCCGCCGCGTCCAAGAGGCGGTCAACACTCGCGGTCATAGAGGCAATCCATAGCTTCCAATAGAAGAACTCTTGGGGATCGCGGCTCGCGATGGACGCAGCTACAAAGTCTTCCAACGCCCCAGCCATGTCTCCCTGCCGGTAGCGGCATCGGGCTCGCGTGGGGCTCGAAACCGATCCCAAAAAATCGAGGGCACGTTCGTTGACGTCCCGAAACGCGAACCATTCTCCAAGGATACTCTGGCGTTCAATGTCTGGATTAGAATCAGCGGAGGAACCACAGGCAACGGCACTCGACGGTGGGCCTTTAAAGTGCCGGTCTGCTCGCGACGCGTCCCAAAGGACCGCATCGACGTCGCCGTAATAATTGTGGTCGCCCATCACGGACGTAGCGACACAACCATCACTTGAGAGCGCCAGCCCGGTTACCGGCATTCGCCCGAACGCGCCAAGCTCGGTTCCTGTCCCCGTGTTCCAAACGTGAATCCAGCCATCGAAGCTGGCCGTGAGCAACACCCGACCATCTTGACTAAACGCCAAGCCCGTGACGGTATTTTGATGGCCGCGCAATACCTGCCGGGGCTGCCCAGTCCGAGCGTCCCACAGTCGCGCGGCCATATCCTGATGGCCGGTCGCAATCAACTTGCCATCGGGTGAGACAGCAATTGTTTCGGCGTCGGCCAATTCACTCGACGGAGTGGACCAGCGGAGCCCACGGGCGATTTCCCAAACCGACAAGCTGCCTTCTTGCAGCGCAACCAAGTTCTGACCGCGGTTGAACATTCGGACCTGTTTGACCTCGCCGGCGGCGAATTGGTGGGGGGCGAGTTGTTCACCGCCGACCGCCATCCAGGCGAGGACACCGTCCTTGGTGCCGACGGCGAACGAGCGTGAAGCCAAACTATAATCCAGTGTCGTGATATGTGGCGGATGGCCTGCATAAACGCGGGCCGGCTTGGCGGCGAGCACATCCCACAAAACGAGGCTGCCGTCTTCTCCAGCGACCAATAAATGGCCCGGTTCATCAGTGAAAACTGCATCCTCGATTTCATGGGGCAACTCCGCGGTTGTCAGCGTTGCTCCCGTGGTCGCATCGACCAGCGTAACGCCACTCCCAACCAACGGCACAAAGGCGATCAGCCGATCGTCCGGGGAGAACTCGATTCGCTTCGTCAAGTCAACGCCCTTTACTTTGAGCATCTCCCGGTCGGCTGCTCCCAAAGGCCAGAGCCGGAGGGTTCCATCATCGCCACCCGAAACAGCCCACTGACCGTCTTGCGAAATGTCTAAACAGTTCACCGGGTCTCGGTGGCCATGGCGCACGGGTTCGTTTGACCCGACAAACCGCACAGTTCCGTCGCCGCAGGCATAGGCAGCCGCATCCGTCGAGCCTCGGAGAAAGCGAACCGCACGAATTCCAGCGCGATGTTCTTTCTCCGAATGAATCTGTGTGCCCGAAGAGAGATCCCATTTCTCGAGGACGCTATCAGCGCACCCGACGACGGCGTGCGAGTCGTCGTCGGAAAAGGCCACACTGATCACAGGGTACCAACCCAGCAGCGGGTGTTGACCAATCCCAGAAAAGCTTCCACTCAGAGTCTTTTCGACCTCCGGCGGTTCCAGCGTCAGGTAGCTTGTTTGGTCTGGCATTCCGACCAACACGTGATTCCCGTCCTGGGCAACCGCGAGGCAGTAAATCGTCCCTGAAAGCGAGAATGCGCGCCCGCTGCCCGTATCGAGGTCGTATCGGATCAATTGACTCGTCCGCTCTTTCGCCGCCTTTCCATCATCGACTAC
>DLVS01000696.1:0-420 GCA_003445095.1 Verrucomicrobiales bacterium | reverse complement strand
TTGGCGATTTCCTTTCGCGTTAAGACCTCCCAAACCTGAACTCTTCCATCCGCTCTGGCTCCCAAGACGCGAGTCCCGTCCGGCGAGAACTCCGTGGCGACCAAGCGCGCGCCTGTAGAAGACAGAGACGTTCGTTCGCACCCAGTCAGTAGATCCCAGAGTTTGACCGAACCGTCCCGTCCACCGGACACGACTAGAGTCGAATCTGGCGAAATCGCGCAGGCGGTCACGGGCGCTGCATTGGTTTCATGGCCGCGAAATACGATGAGACTTTCGGGCGATGCTTCGGCGGCGCTAAGATAGCCAATCTTGGCGGCCAGCGGCGACGATCCAAGCCGCCGGTATGCCTCGTTCGCTTGCGTCAACAACTCGCGAACAGCGCCCCAACGGGCCTGCCCCGAGAGAGTCGCCGCTTGCGCC
>DLVS01000110.1 GCA_003445095.1 Verrucomicrobiales bacterium | reverse complement strand
TTTTTGCCCTCTTTTTGCTTCTCGAGGAGTTTGCGTTTGCGGGAGATGTCGCCGCCGTAGCATTTGGCGGTAACGTCCTTGCGGACGGCACTGACTGTCTCCCGGGCAATAATCTTGCCCCCGATCGCGGCTTGAATGGCGACCTGGAACTGCTGTCGTGGAATTACCTCTTTGAGTTTTGCGGCCAGAACCCGCCCTCTCGACTCAGCTTTCCCCCGATGAACCAAGCTGGAAAAGGCCTCCATAACTTCCCCATTTACGAGCATATCGAGCTTCACCATGTCGCTTGGTTCATATCCCGCGGGCTCGTAATCCATGGAACCATAGCCTCGGGTGATCGACTTAATCCGATCGTGGAAGTCGATCAGGATTTCGTTCATAGGAATCCGACACGTTAGCATCACGCGGCGCACATCGAGCGTTTCGGTATGATGAATCGTTCCGCGCTTCTCCGAGATCAGGCCCATGATGTCGCCGATGTTCTCACCGGGACAAATGACGAACGCCTTCACGATCGGTTCGAAGATTTGGTCAATAAAGGTCACGTCGGGCATGAAGGCTGGGTTGTCCACGTCCTTTTCAGTTCCGTCCGTCATTCGAATGCGATACACGACGCTCGGGTAAGTGGCGATGATGTCCATGCCCCATTCGCGTCGAAGCCGTTCCTGCACAATCTCCATGTGCAACAGGCCGAGAAACCCGCAACGGAATCCAAACCCGAGCGCGGCGGAACTTTCCGTCTGAAAAGTCAGCGCCGAGTCATTCAACTGCAATTTGGCTACGGCGCCTTTGAGGTTCTCATAGTCGGCCGTGTTGATAGGATAGATTCCCGAGAAGACCATTGGGTGAATTTCCTGGAAACCGGGCAGCTCTGGTGCGGGACGCCGAGGATCGGTGATCGTATCGCCGACTTTCACCTCGCGCGGGGTCTTGATGTTGGCGGTGATGTATCCCGTTTCCCCGACCTCCAGTTTGTCGCGCGTGTAGGGCTTCGGATTGAACGAGCCGACTTCCTTGATCTCTACTGTCTTCCCCGAATGCAGCAGCTTGACCATCATCCCAGGGTGTAACTCACCGCTCATTACTCGCACCAGGATGACGACACCTTTGTAGGTGTCGAAGTAGCTGTCAAAGATCAGCGCCTGGTACGAGTGAACACCCGTCGGCTTCGGTGCCGGAATCCGGTGGACGATGGCTTCCAGAATCTCGTCGATTCCGATGCCTTCCTTGGCGCTGGCGAGGACGGCTTCCTCGGCGGGAATCGCGAGGATCTCTTCCAACTGCTGCTTGGCTTGCGGAATGTCCGCGTGCGGGAGATCAATTTTGTTGATCACCGGGATGATATGCAGGTTCTGCTTCATCGCCAGGTGGACATTCGCGACGGTCTGGGCCTCGACGCCCTGGGCGGCATCCACGATCAGGAGCGCCCCTTCGCAAGCACTGAGCGAGCGCGACACCTCGTACGCGAAGTCAACATGGCCCGGAGTATCGATGAGGTTCAATTCGTACTCTTCGCCGTTCTTGGCCCGATAGTACATCGTGACCGGATGCGCTTTGATCGTGATGCCTCGCTCCCGCTCAAGGTCCATGGCGTCGAGCAGCTGATCCTCCATGTCCCGAGTCGCCACCGTTCCGGTGCGGTGCAGCAACCGATCGGAAAGCGTCGTCTTCCCGTGGTCAATGTGAGCAATGATGCTGAAATTACGAATGTGAGCAGCGTCCATGAATACGAATATCGCGTCGCAGTCACTGACCCAACGCGGCCGGCAAAGTCGGCGGAAGATACCGGCGAAGTTAGCTCTGGGAAGGGGAAATCATAGTGAGCAAGGACCAGTCCCCTGCCCCGTCAGCGGGATTCGGAGCCATGGTCCGCCGGCTCTTGGGTCCGGGTGCCGTCAACGTCGGACCGCTGCCATCTCGGCCAAGGCACGCCGGGCGCCGACATCGCCTCGATCAGCCAACTGGCTCAAGGCAACCAAAGTCCGCGCATCCACGGGCGGTTTGCTGGGGCGGTCTGTCGTTGCTATAGGCACGGCGACGGAACCACCCGCCGCGCCGGCAGAAGCCGTTGTAGAAAGTATTGGCACTCCACCCGCACTCCAAAGCGCGTTAGCAGCCAGGATGGTTCCGACCGTCGCATTCCGCCGACTCACGAACGAAATTCCCCCGGGCCGATTGCCGTTGATTTGTACGCCAGGAATTTGAGTGAGGCCTTGGGATGGCTGGTTTTGCTGGGCCAGGGCAGTCGAAATCGGTAATTCGATCGCGAACAGCAAACTAATCAGCAGGCGACGCTTCATGCGGTCGTGAGTAGCAGAAGGCACAGGAGAATACTAGCGCGATGACTCAGGCTTAAATTTGCCGTGGCGAATCTCGGTCCTTGGCAAATGCTACGTTGGAGCGGTGATAGGAGAGGCTTCCGCCTAGCCGTTCGCGACCCGGCGAATCCGCGCGACAGTGACTCCACCCACGTGCGGCTCCACAAATCGTCGCCCACCGCACTCGGACCGGCGGCATTAGCCGGGCGCCGCTCTTTCCCGGTTGGGTTTTAAAGGCCCGCCTGAGCTGAACCGGTTCAGTCCCGCTGGCCCCAATTTGCCGTCGCCGAATGGCAGGCACTGGCGTAACCTGTGGCCGTCATGAACGAGGTCGCCTCCACGCCGGGGATCGTTCCTGACTACGACCTTCGGCGGCGCATCGGGGTCGGAGCCTACGGTGAAGTATGGTTGGCGTGCAGCCGGGCCACGGGCGTCTGGCGGGCGGTGAAGCTGGTCCATCGCGCCACGTTTGAGAGCGATCGCCCTTTCGAGCGCGAGTTCGACGGCATCCGCAAGTTCGAGGCGGTTTCCCGCGCGCATCCCAGTCAATTGGCGCTGTTCCACGTCGGCCGCGATGACGCGGCGGGATGTTTCTATTACGTGATGGAGCT
>DLVS01000290.1 GCA_003445095.1 Verrucomicrobiales bacterium | reverse complement strand
GACCTTTATCCCTGCGAGTGGTCCCGGGGAGTTTGTGAACCTGCTTGATCCCATGATCCAACTTCTAGACGCGGCAGGCAACGTGGTCGCGACCGCCGACAACAACCAGCCCGACGGACGGAACGCCTTAATCAACTACGCCGTTCCGGCGGGTGCCGGCGGGACTTATTACATTGCAATCGAAGCCTCCGATGCTACTCCGAAACCAACCCGGGGTGAATATGTGCTAAGCCAGTCTCAATGAGCTAAAGCACGAATTCTTTCACGCCCCGGGGCGTGTGCATTGGCGACCTGCGGAAGGCGGGTCGCCATATTTTTTGATGTTTCGTCCGATGCCAACAACTCCCCGATGAAGCCGGACGGCGTTTTCAGGACGGGGATCCTGGGATCGGAGGCGCACGCTTGCGCCTTGCAGGCGAACCGCCCAGGATCAAACTGAAATAATAGTACGACCACATTTCTACCACAGAATCACGAAAGGCGAACGCGGCTCAGATTCTTGGCTCCTCACCATGTCATGCCTCGGGAGGAATTTTAGTACGACCAACAACCGAAAGAGCGCTCGAATGAATCTGACGTTGCCGTGTTTGAGACTCGCACTCCTGGGCATTGTGCTTGCGGCCGCAGGGAACGTTCTTTGCGCCGCCGCCGCCGATGGGGCATTGACCGTGAACGTGGCCCGCCGCGACTTACGTCCGCTGCCGGGCGTAACAGTGCAGTTGGCTGGCGCGGCGAATCGGCAAGAAATCACGGATGCCAGCGGACGGGCGTCGTTCTCGGAATTGCCTCGGACGGGAGCGGCCATGATCACGCCATCGCGTTCCGGGTTCCGGTTTGAGCCGCCGCAACTGACGATTCCAGATCTGGCCGATCCTCCGGCGGCTGCCTTCGTCGCCGTTCCCACGACCACGGACCTTGAGTTGACCATGGCGACGGACGATGCCGCACCGTTGGTCGGCGGATTGGTCCAGGGTGTGATCAAGCTGCGCAATCTCGGCACCGAGGCGGCAACGGATGTGGCCATTGGCTTCGGTTCCCTGCCCGGATTGGTCCTGGAGAACCGGGAGGCAACCGAAGGAAGGTTCGAGTCTAGAATTCTGGATACCGTCTGGAGACTGCCGCAAATCGGTCCCGGTGGATCAGCCGAAGTCCACACACGCTCGCGCGCGATATTGCCTGACGCGAATATCCTCGCCCTGGCGGTGATCGAGGAGATGGATCAATCGGACCTGAATCCGCTCAACAACTCGGTCGTGCTGACCGTGCGTCCGCGCGCGGCGCCGACGCAACTGAGCCTGGCCATGACAATCGATCCAGCGACAGCGAAGGCGGGCGAGACGATTCCCGTGCGTCTGAACGTGCGGAACGAAGGCCCGAACGATGCCACCCAAGTGGCGATTCGTTGTTACCTCCCGCCGGGCGCGTCGCTAGAGGGCACCCCCGGTTTGTCGGGGTTGTTCAGCCGGGTGTTGCTCCCGCGCCTAGAGGCGGGCGAACAGATTCAATTGGGTGGCGCGATGCGGGTGCGAATTCCCGGCGCGTTCACGCTGATCGCGAATGTCACCTACTTGGAGCAGAGGTTGCCGCCCGACGCGGCGTGGCCGGAAACGCGCGCGGACTTCACGGTGCAGCCGGCGTTCGCGCACCTCACGTTGCTCGCGTTTACCGATCCGCCCAATCCGCGGGTAGGCGACGACGTGAACGTTGCCTATGTTGTCCGAAACGACGGACCCGACGCCGTCACGGGCCTCCAGCTTTATACCAGCGAAGATTCGCGGCTCGGTATCTCCCTGACCGCCGACCCGAATCACCCGATTCCGCCTGTGCCGGGACCATTCGCTTTCGGCGATGTTTTGCCCGCGGGCGCGTACACCTACCTGGCCTATCGCTATTCCGTCGGGGCGGCCGGCGACCTCACCAATTACTTTACGGTGGGTTATCAGGATCAGCTCATCCCCGACCGAGGTGACCATCCCGAACTGTTCATCCCGATCAAGACGCAGCCGGCCGATGTCGGCTTAAGCCTCGACGCGAATCCGAAGGACCTCACCCTCCAATGCGGCGAACCCGTGACGATCGAGTTTCCGGTCCACAACGATGGGCCACAGCCGGCGCGCGGCCTTTTCGTGGACTTTGACACCCGGGGCCTCGCCACCGTGGATCGCGATGAGGTCATCTACCCGAATCGCGTCGAGCGGCCGCAGACGGCGGGCTATATCGACGTGCTGCAGCCGGGCGAAACGGTGCGAGTACGGAAGTTTTTGGCCGGTTCCGTGCCGGGCCTGTACACGAACATCGTGAAAGTCACCGGTTCCCGTGAACGCCCAGACTTGCTTATCCCCATCGCCGAGGAGGCGATCCGGCTGCAAGTGCTGTCCTGTCCGCCACCTGATCTTTTAATCGCAGTAGAGGTCGACAAGCCGCAGGCGAATGTTGGCGAATATGCGATCTTTTTAGTCACTGTGGTAAATCGCGCCGCCGAACCGGCGTTCGGCATCTGGGTACATGAACCGGACGCCTGGGAGTCGGACTTTGCCTTGGAAACTGTCCGCAGCTACGGCCCGTCCGGCGACGACCGGATCAGCTCGGCGTCGTTACGCTGGATTCCTCGCCTTGAACCCAGCGCGAGTTTCTCGATGTCGCGCACCATGCGAATCCGCAAACCCGGCACGATCCCATATCTGGCGAGAATCGAAGGTGTCAACGGCCTGATCGAATCTCAGTTGCCGCCGTGGCGGGCGGCGACAGAAGTCACCGGAGTCCCCGTCAATAGCGACATCGCCGTCACTGTGGTGCCCGATCGAACAACTGTGAAGAACGGCGACCTGGTGAACTTTGCCATCATCTCGAGTAACGCGGCCCCGCGCCTCGCCTCGCATGCAACCATCCTCGCGGGCGGGTCGGCTGGATTTCAGATGCTTGAATCGGACCTCAGCAATTACGGCTACTTCTTCGATTACTCGCGTCCGACGGGCTCACAGTTTGAAGCGAAGCCGTTGACGGAATGGTTCGTGATTGGTCCGGGGCTTCGCGGGTTTTCGTTCCTCTCCGCCTATGCGGTCGGTGCCGGACGGTTCAACGTGGGAGCGCAACTCTCCCAACTGGATCAACCGGACACGCAAGCGGCGAACAATCTCGCTCAGGTCGAGATCAACTCCGCTCCCGCGTCGGCGCGCGTGACGCTGCGGCAATCGATCTTCCCGCAACACGTCGTCGTCGGGAATTTCGTTCTGTTCGTGACCGAGGTTCGAAATGAAGGGCCGGATCGCGTCACCGGCTTAAGCCTGCTGGAAGGGGCTTCCGCCAACCTGGAGCTGAACTACAACGCGGGCTGGAACGGACTGAGCGGCGATGTCGCGACCTCGTTCCTAGACTCGCTCGTGCGTCTGCCGGCCCTGGAACCCGGGCAAAACTTCGTCTGGCAACGCACGTACATCGCGCGTGCAGCCGGCAACGCCTGGCAACGCGTGCAGGTCGCGCGCGTTGACCA
>DLVS01000332.1:2997-3812 GCA_003445095.1 Verrucomicrobiales bacterium | reverse complement strand
TTTGCACTGGCGCTAGGGAAAGTTTCGACGCGTCACTGCGAAAGGCCGACCCGGAGCTGCGCCCGGGCCGGTGACGGCGCAGCGCGCCATCTCTACCTCGAAAGTCTCCCCCGCCCTTGCGTTCACCCCAAAGGCTTCCCACACTACCGGCATGAAGCAGGATGTCGTGCCCGTTCAGATTCGCGGATTGCTCCCCGCGAATAACGGCGTCGCGCTTTTCCTCGGCAATGACGAGAAGGTCTTCGTCATCCAGGTCGAACACAACATGGGCGCCATCATCGGCATGGCTCTCCGCGGGAGTCACCACGAACGCCCGCTAACTCACGATCTGATCGGTCACCTGTTGCAAGGATTTGGAATCTCCGTCGAACGCGTCGTCATTACGGAGCTTCGAAACTCCACCTACTTCGCCCGCTTGATTCTGCGTCAGGACAACGAGCTGGGCGCGAAGCTGGTCGAGTTGGATGCCCGTCCGAGCGATAGCCTCGCGCTCGCGGCGGCCCATAAGCGTCCGATTTACGTCACGCACAGCCTTTTCGCCGAAGTCGAAGACATGAGCGAAGTGCTCACGCGCATCGGCGAAGAAGGGCCCAGTGGAGAGACGACCTAATGCCCCGCTCAGCGGCTGCCCCGGCGACCAGCGTCGCACCGGTAACCCTCGTTTGCGGGGATGACGAGTTTTCAGTCAAGCAACGGGCTCGACAGGTTTGGGACGAATGGTGCGCGGGCGAAGGCGGATTAGATCACGAGATTATCGACGGCACCGCGGGCAACGTTGAGGAAGCCCTCCGCCGGTTGGGACAATTGCGCGAAGC
>DLVS01000332.1:0-2904 GCA_003445095.1 Verrucomicrobiales bacterium | reverse complement strand
AAGCCCTGGCGGAATTGGCGGACGAATGGAAGACGTTTCGCTGGGATGGCCTGCGGGTGCTGATCTCGGCGGGGAAACCGGACAAACGTCGCATCTTTTTCAAAACCTTAGAAAAGCTGGGGACCGTCGAATTCTTCGGATCCCTCGCCGACGACAAGGATTGGGCCGATCGCCTGGAGTCTGAAGCCATTCGGCAACTGCGCGCGGCGGGCAAGACCTTGGCTGACGATGCGGTTGCGGAGCTGGTCACCCGCGTGGGACCGAATCTCCGCTCCTTGGCGAATGAAGTGGAGAAGTTGGTCCTGTACGTCGGCGATCGGACCGAGGTGAGCCTGGCGGATGTCCAAGTCTTGACCCCTCTACAGAAGCTGGCGGAAGCCTTTGCGTTGGGGGAGGCCGTCGGTTCGCGCGATTTGGTGCGTTCGCTCAGAGTCTTGGATGAGGAGCTGTGGGTCATCCGCACCGGAACCGACAAAAAGCGTAGTGAAATTGGCTTGGTGTACGGGCTGATCTCCAAATTCCGGTTACTCTTATTGATGAAGGAACTGCGCCGGACGGGCCTGATTAAACCGGCCCGCGACTACAACGCGTTTCGGACTCAAGTGGCGCTGATCGATCAATCGGAGTTGCCGGCGGACAAGCGTTTCAATCCGCTGGCAGGGAATCCCTACCCCGCGTTTCAAGCGCTCAAGCAAATCGACCGCTGGAGTTCCGACGAATTGGTTCACGCGATGGATGTTTTGCTCGAGGCGAATATACAACTGGTCGCTTCGGGCTTGGACGAGGCCGTGGTCTTGCAACGGGCCGTGATCGAGATCGTAGGAACCAAGGACGCCGAGATGGCGACAGCGTAGCCGTCCTTCGCTGAATTCACCCAAGGAACGTCGGCCGGCTCTGCGGGAGCAGAGCCGCCACCATTGGGGGGGAAAACTGCCCTTCGGAGCAACGAGGCGCAGACATCACCGCTGTGTTCAGTGATCGACTGGTACGAATAACCCTGACTGAGTTTCCTCGATTTTGGATACGGAGCTCACACTCTTGCTTCGCCATGCAGCTCGGATTTGTCTCCGCCATTCTGCCCGAACTCACTCTTGACGAGGTGCTCGCCTTTGCGGCGGCTGAACGATTCGCGTGCGTCGAAGCCATGTGCTGGCCGGTCGGACGGGCCGAGCGCAAGTACGCCGGAATCACCCACATTGATGTTGACGGCTTTACCCAAGCACGCGCCGACAAAGTTCAGGCAATGTGCCAGAAGCGCGGCGTCTCCCTCACCGCCTTGGGTTACTATCCGAACCCGCTGGATCCAGATCCCGCCGTGGCCAAGGTCGCGGTAACTCATCTGAAAAAAGTGATCCAAGCGGCGGCGCTGCTGGGGCTAAAGACCATCAATACCTTCGTGGGCCGGGACTGGACCAGAAGTGTGGACGACAATTGGCCGCGATTCCTCAAGACCTGGCGGCCCTTGATTGCGTTCGCGGAGGATCACGACATCCGCATCGGAATTGAGAACTGCCCCATGCTGTTCACCCGCGACGAGTGGCCCGGGGGCAAGAATCTGATGACGACTCCGGTAATTTGGCGACGCGCATTTGCGGATATTCCGTCAAAACACTTCGGCCTGAACTACGACCCGTCGCACTTCGTGTTGCAGCACATGGATCCGGCCAGCCCGCTCCGGGAGTTCCAGGATAAGCTCTTCCATCTCCACGCCAAAGACGTGAAGATTCGGCGAGATCGGATTCACGAGGTGGGCGTGTTCGCCGCGCCATTGGAGTGGCATCAGCCGCGGATTCCTGGCTATGGCGAAATGGATTGGGCGAAATTCCTCGGCACGCTGATGGAGACGACCTACCGCGGCCCCATTTGCATCGAAGTGGAAGACGACACGTTTGGAAAAACGCTCGCCGGGCGGCAGCAAGCTCTTCGGGTCGCTAAAAATGTGCTGCGGCCGTATTGGAGCTCCGGTGGTCCCGGGTGATCCCTGCCACCGGGCGTCGCACCGGCCATGTCCACTCCCATCCCGAGTGGACTCGTACGGCAAGACTCCATCAGTCGGCCCGAGCCATCACTCCGAGACAGGAGTGTGCGTTCTATTCGGCAGCGGGATTGGGTTCTCGCTGGAGGGTGTGTGCGGGTGAATTGGGCGCGTGTTAGCTTGAGTTGAGAAGGCCCGAGTTTCATTGTCACAGAGTCTCAGCATCACTTCAGCAAGCACAGCCTCGCATGAAACCGCTACCCCTTGCCGCTGTCTCCTGGGCCGTCCCATACGCTCGAAGTCTGGCGTTGCTCCTCGTTCTTATCGCATCGCTTGGTGGGCACTCCCTTCACGCCGGCACTTGGTCGCGCTCGTTGGGAAGCTGGGACAGCCAGGAAACCTGGACCTCGACGCCACCAATTGATGCCGCGGGGAGGGTGTTCTTGGTCTCGTCCGGCGGGGCAGTCTTGGCGCTGAAAGCCAGCGATGGAACTGAGGTGTGGCGAGCATCGCTGGGGGGCTTCGTCAACGTCGAGACGCTCCTGACCCGGGAAGAATACCTCGTCATCGGAATGACACGCGACAGCAACGCTTTCTTGGTAGCGCTGGACAGTTCCACTGGGAAGGCCGTTTGGACCAACGCGATCACAGGGAACTGGGTGACACCCGGAGCCACCTCACCGGACGGCGTTGTCTTTGCCGCTTCTGAGCACAGTGTTCACGCGATTCGCAGCGACAACGGAACCACGCTTTGGTCCCGCCAACTAGCCGAGTCCACAGGCAGGGTATCTGTCGGCGATGTTCAACAGACTTCACTGGCGTTGGGCCACGGACTGGTCGTGCTGACTGAGGAAAGTCCATTCGGTAACGAATCGCCGCGCTTGAATGCCTTGGATGTCGCCAGCGGTGATTGGAGATGGACAATGACC
>DLVS01000159.1:3655-3906 GCA_003445095.1 Verrucomicrobiales bacterium | reverse complement strand
CGTTGCGGAAGCGCCCGTGAACTGGTGTCCCGAACTAGGTACGGTGCTGGCCAACGAAGAAGTCATGGATGGCAAAAGCGAAGTGGGCGGCTTCCCCGTAATCCGCAAACCGATGCGCCAATGGATGCTCCGGATTACCGCCTATGCCGAGCGCCTGCTGGCCGACCTCGAAACCATCGAGTGGTCTGAGTCGCTGAAGGAAATGCAACGGAACTGGATCGGGCGGAGCGAGGGGGCGGAGGTCGATTTTG
>DLVS01000159.1:584-3490 GCA_003445095.1 Verrucomicrobiales bacterium | reverse complement strand
GATCGCCGACGTACCACTGGCGGTCGCGTATTCGGAAAGACACATCCGTGTGTTTACCACTCGTCCGGATACTTTGTTTGGCGCGACCTACATGGTGCTGGCGCCTGAACATCCGTTAATCAGCAGTTTACTCGAATTGGCAAGGAAGCAACCTCGAATCAACGGAAGAATTCGCTCGGCCAGAGTCGAGGTCCTCGATCCCTCAGGGAAGAGTCTCGGAATCATGGATTTGTCAGAGGCCATCGGTTTTGCACGCCAGCGAGGTGTCGACCTAATCGAAGTTGGCGTTAAGCAGAACGTCTCCATCTGCTTCGCTCAGGACTATGGCGGGTTTCGCGACTTACGGGTGCGCCTGAACCAACAGGTGGGTGCCATTCAAAAATATCGCGACCTGGTTGCCGCAAAGTCGGATCTCGAGCGCACCGAATTAGCGAAGGAGAAGACCGGAGTCTGGACCGGTGCCTACGCCACCAATCCGGTGAATGGAGAGAAGATTCCCATCTGGATCGCTGACTACGTGCTCGCCAGCTATGGCACGGGAGCGATCATGGCCGTGCCGGCCCACGACGAACGGGATTGGGAGTTTGCGAAGGAGTTTTACCTTCCCATCGTGGAAGTCGTGAGTAAGGAGAGCGTTCCGCCAGACGTATCCGGCGATTGGCCGGCGGGCTCTCCCTCTCAGCGAAGCGTCGACTTGGTTTCCGCCGGAGGCCGAAACCTGTATGCGGGAGGAGACGTCCGCCCACCGGAGGCGTGCTATGTTGGCGATGGCTTCGGAATTAACTCCACTTCCGGTGCGCTCTCGCTCAACGGACTTCCCACCGCCGAAGCAAAAGAGAAAATCGTCGCCTGGCTGGAGTCGAAGGGTCTGGGCACGAAAACTATTAATTACAAGCTCCGCGATTGGCTCTTTAGCCGGCAGCGATACTGGGGCGAGCCGTTCCCCATCGTCTGGAAGGAGGACGCGAATGGAGACCTCTTTCATGAAGCGTTGCCTGAAAGCGCACTTCCCGTCCTCCCTCCGGCGCCCGACGACTACACACCTACTGCCGACGGTCAACCGCCGCTTGCCCGTGCCACCGACTGGGTGGAACTACCCGACGGTTCGGTCCGCGAAACGAACACCATGCCCCAATGGGCCGGCAGTTGTTGGTACTATCTGCGCTACCTGGACTCGGCGAACGCCTCTTCGTTCGTGTCCACCGCGGCCGAATCCTACTGGATGTCGCCCTCTTCCCTCTCCCCACTTCTGTCTCCTGTCTCGCCTTTCCTCCCTTCCTCCGGCGTGGATCTCTACGTCGGCGGGACCGAGCACGCGGTCCTCCACCTGCTTTATGCGCGCTTCTGGCACAAGGTCCTGTTCGATCTTGGCCACGTCTCTACTCCGGAACCGTTCTTCAAGTTGGTGAACCAAGGACTGATCCTGGGCGAAGACGGCCAAAAGATGTCGAAGTCCCGCGGCAACGTGGTGAATCCCGACGACATTCTGAACGAATACGGCGCCGACGCGTTGCGGTTGTTCGAAATGTTCATGGGACCGCTTTCGGACGTGAAACCGTGGAACACCCAAGGTGTGGCCGGCGTCTATAAGTTTCTCGGACGCGTGTGGCGCTTGTTTGTGGATGAAGCGGCGGAGACGGCCTTTGAACAGGCGCTCGTGACGGCCGAAGTCGCTGCTCAGCCCGCGCTGCTCCAATCCGTGCCGGTCGGTGCCAGCCTCCAAGAGTCTCCGGCCACGCCCGCTCAGTTGAAGGCATTGCATGCCTGCATCAAGAAGGTGACGGAAGATCTCGAAGGCATGCGTTTCAACACGGCGATCTCGGCAATGATGATTTTCGTCAATGAAGCGATGACCTGGGGCGTGAAACCCGTGTCCGTGTTGCGAACCTTCCTTCAGTTACTGGCACCGTTTGCGCCGCACTTGGCCGAGGAGCTTTGGGAGAAATTGAACGTCCGTTCTTTACCCGCCGAATCCCTCAGCTACGTCGCTTGGCCGGCTTATGATCCCTCGCTCTTGGTTGAAGACACGTTAGAGATTCCCGTCCAGGTGAACGGCAAGCTTCGCGCGGTAATCCAAGTGCCGGCTGCCGCTGCCAACGCCGAATTGGAATCCGCTGCGTTGGCGGCTGAGAAGATCCAGCCGTTCTTGGCCGGCAAAACCGTGAAGAAGATCATCGTGGTGCCCCGTAAGTTGGTGAACGTCATCGCCGCCTGACGGCGGTTCCCGGATCGTTTTCAAAACTCAATAAGAGTTCTCCGTCCGGCGAAACGTGGCGCCGCCGGAGTCGATCGATGACATAATCGTCATCAGAGATTAATGCGGCCAAAAGTTGTCTGTGACACACTTCCGTAATGCGGATGGCGATGGCTGACGGTCCTGCGAGAATCACGGGTTTGGAATCCGTGGTGACGTCCAAGCCAGAGCGGGCGGCAGCATCCTCTGTCGGGTGGCTTTTCGTCGCCTTAGTGGCAGCCGTGATCACCATCACGTACCACTTGGGAAGTTTGCCGCTGCTCAATCCCGATGAGGGACGGAACGCGGAGGTGGCACGAGAGATGAAGGAAAGTGGGGCTTGGCTCGTGCCCACCTACAACCGCATGGCCTATCTGGACAAACCGGCGTTCTATTTCAAAGCGGTGGCGTTGTCGCTGGCGGCGTTCGGCGATAATGAACTGGCCGCGCGCTTGCCTTCGGCCGCCTTCGGCTTCGGAATTTTGGCACTGGTCTGGGCGTTCTCCCAAAGGGAATGCGGGGCGCGGCCGGCGGCCCTCAGTGTCCTGGTGGTGGCCACCACCCCCTTGTTCATCAGCCAAGCGCGCACGGTGATCTTCGATATCGCTTTGGCGCTGTTTGTTGGCTTGGCCATCATCGCCGGGTATTTAGCCGAGCAGCGGTCAGGTCGAGC
>DLVS01000159.1:0-410 GCA_003445095.1 Verrucomicrobiales bacterium | reverse complement strand
GTTTCTAGCCATCGTACTCCCCTGGTTTCTCGGGGTGACTTCCCAGCATTCGGATTTCCCTCATTATGGTCTCGTCGAGGAATCGCTGAAGCGGTTCACCACGTCCCAATTCCACCGGACGGCTCCTGTTTACTACTACTTGGTGGTTCTGCCTGCGACTTTCTTTCCGTGGAGTCTGCTCCTGCCCGCCGGAGTCCTGGCGGCGAAACGCTGGCGCTCTCTCCCGTCCATTTCGCGACTGAGCATGGTGTGGAGCTTGACGGCCGTGGGCTTCTTCTCGGTGTCGCAGTCCAAGCTGCCTGGCTATATCCTCAGCGTCACCATTCCGTTCGGGATCTTGACCGGGCAGTTGCTTGATGCGGCCCTCCGTAATCCTGAAGGTCGGGCGGCTCGGTTTCTCTTTTTTTTTT
>DLVS01000066.1 GCA_003445095.1 Verrucomicrobiales bacterium | reverse complement strand
GACTATCCCGATTTCGCGCATGCGGTCGCGCATCAGGTGGCGAACGGCGCGGCGGACTTTGGCTTGCTCTGTTGCGCAACCGGAATTGGCATGTGCATGGCGGCCAACAAGGTGCCCGGCATCCGGGCTGCCTTGGTGGTGAACGAGGATACCGCCGCGCTCAGCCGACGCCATAACAACGCCAATGTCCTCTGCCTCGGTGCTAAGACCAGCACCCCGGAGCAGGCGGGGAAGATCCTTACTGCGTTCCTCGGCGCGGAGTTCGAGGGTGGCCGCCACGAACGTCGAGTCCACAAACTCGAGGATTCCGTGCATCCGGAGCTCACGCTTCCGGTGGTGGATCCGGCGATTGCCGACGTGTTGGATCGAGAGCGCCAACGACAACAGGAAAATATTGAACTGATTGCTTCGGAGAATTTCACCAGCCCCGCCGTGATGGCCGCGCAAGGAAGCGTCCTCACGAATAAGTACGCCGAAGGCTATCCGAAACGACGCTGGTACGGAGGCTGCGAGGTGGTGGACGTCGCCGAGCAGATCGCGATCGACCGAGCCAAACAGTTGTTCGGCGCCGAACATGCCAATGTACAACCCCATTCCGGCTCAGGGGCCAATATGGCGGTGTATTTCGCGATGCTGAAGCCAGGCGACAAATTACTGACGATGGATCTGTCGCACGGGGGCCATCTCACCCACGGCAACAAAGCAAATTTCTCCGGCAAGTTCTTCGAAATCGTTCACTACGGGGTGAGACCCGGTGATGAACGGCTCGACTTCGATCGGTTGGCGGCGTTAGCCCGCGAACATCGGCCCAAAATGATTACCGTGGGCGCATCCGCCTATCCAAGGGTGATCGACTTCCAACGCTTGGGTGAGGTTGCTCGCGAGGTGGGCGCGCTTCTGCTTGCCGATATCGCGCACATCGCTGGCCTCGTGGCGACGGGGCTTCATCCGAGTCCGGTCCCTCATGCCGACTTCGTCACCACTACCACTCATAAGACGCTTCGCGGGCCTCGGGGTGGACTGATCTTGTGTCGAGCGCAACACGCGAAAGCAATCGATTCACAAGTGTTCCCCGGGATTCAGGGCGGCCCGCTTATGCACGTGATTGCCGCCAAGGCCGTGTGTTTCCAGGAAGCGTTGCAGCCCAGCTTCAAAGAGTATCAGCAACGTATCTTGGACAACGCCGTGGCTTTGGCCGACGGCATCAAACGCAATGGTTTCCGGCTGGTTTCCGACGGCACGGACAACCACGTCCTGCTGGTGGATGTCGGCGCTCGTAATCTCACCGGCAAACAGTGCCAACTCGCGCTTGATGAGGCGGGCATCACCACGAATAAGAACACGATTCCGTTCGAGACGCGCTCGCCGTTCGAGGCGTCGGGCATTCGTTTGGGCACCCCAGCGGTCACGACTCGTGGAATGCGTGAACCCGAAATGGCGGCCATCGCCGATATGATCAGCGAAGTGTTGCTCGACATCGGAAACTCGGCGACCGCCCACAAAGTTCGGGAGCGAGTTCGAGCGTTGACGGCGCGGTTCCCCCTTCCGTATTGAGTTTCCACGCGTCCCTCCTTCTTTGCTTCCAACATCGACCTACTCCTGCATGAAATCACCCATTCGAGTCGCCGTCACCGGCGCGGCCGGCCAAATCGGCTATTCCCTGCTATTTCGCATCGCCTCCGGCGCGATGTTTGGACCTGACCAACCGGTCATCTTGCATCTCTTGGAAATCGAGCCGGCCCTGAAGGCGCTCAACGGCGTGGTGATGGAATTGGATGATTGTGCTTTCCCGCTCCTCAAGGGAGTCGTCCCCACCGCAAGTTTGGACGAAGGATTCCGGGGTGTGAATTGGGCGTTACTCGTCGGAAGTGTGCCGCGCAAGCAGGGCATGGAGCGCAAAGACCTCTTGGGAATCAACGGCAAGATCTTCATCGGCCAAGGACAAGCGATCGCCCGGAACGCGGCCCAGGACGTTCGAATTTTGGTCGTGGGCAACCCTTGCAACACCAACTGCCTAATCGCGATGAACAACGCGCCCTCAGTTCCGCGCAACCGTTGGTTCGCCATGACCATGCTCGACCAGAATCGCGCCACGACGCAGCTCGCGAAGAAGGCCAACGTGGACAGCACCCAAGTTACGAATGTGGCTATCTGGGGGAATCACAGTTCCACCATGTACCCCGATTTTCCGAATGCGAAGATTCAAGGGCGTCCGGCCCCGGAAGTCATCAACGACGACAGTTGGTTCAAGGATACCTTCATCCCCACCGTGCAAAAGCGCGGTGCCGCCATTATCGAAGCCCGCGGGTTCAGCTCGGCCGCGTCCGCCGCCAACGCGATCGTAGATACCGTCCACGCGATCACACTCCCCACGCCGGCGGGCGATTGCTTCAGTGTCGCGGTGTGTTCCGATGGTAGTTATGGGATTGAGTCCGGCCTCATCTATAGCTTTCCCATGCGTTCCCAGGGCGGAGTTCCGGAGATCATTCCTGGCGTTCCGGTGAATGAGTTCAGCCGCTCCAAGATTGTCGCCACCGAGAACGAATTGAAGGAAGAGAAGGCCCTCGTCAGCGAACTACTGCCCAAGTCCTGATCTGGCCTGCATCCGGCGTCAAACTTCGGGTTCGTCCTCGAGCCCGATGGAATTCGCGGCCACCCGAGCCTTTGAGGTTTCAACTTTGAGGTAGTGCAGCACCACGGGCGCGAAAATCATTCCCGGAATTCCCATCAAGCGTTCTCCGACGACGAGGCCAATCAACGTCAGCCACATCGGGTTCTTGATTCGGTCGCCGATGATCTTTGAGTTTAGGAAGTATTCGAGTTTGTGGATGGTCACCAGAAAGATCAGCGCCCACAACGCGGTCTGCGGAGAGATCGTGAAACCCACGCCGATGATCAAGGTGTTGCTCAGGAGGTTGCCCACAATCGGGAGCAACCCACAGAGAAAGGTCAGGGTGAGAATGACTGGGACGTACTGATAATCTGCCCAGACGAGAAAGGTGGCCGTGACGCCGGTGTTGATGGCAGAGATCACGATCTGCGCGCCGATGACTGTGGAAAAGCTCTCGTAGAAGGTACGGAATCGACGACCGAGTTCACGACTGACGAGCGAGTATAGGCTGCCTTGAACGGCATGCGGATCGCCTTCCATTTGGAATCGTGAATTGAGAAACAAACTAACCGGGAGAACGAGGCCGACGATAAAGGAGGCGATCTCAAACATTGCCCCTCGTACGTAGAGTCCAACGTTCGCGAATTTTACGCGGACCTCTTCGACCGCGACTTTTTTCAGGCTGGCGAAGTCGGTGAACGGTAGTTCGAGGCCCCGTTTCTCAGCGAACTCGACGACGGCCGGTATCGTGGAGTTGGCAAGTTTGGGCAACGTGACGTAAGCCTGCTTGGAAAAATACACCAGCCCGAGGATCAGTCCCGAAACGAGGATCGTGTAGAGCGAGACGGCCAGCCACTTCCGGCCACCCACGACCCCATTCAGACCGCGAATCGACAAGTAGCCAAACAGGGCCGTCAGCACCAGCGTCGCCAAATGGAGCCAGCCAATCAAAAACAGCAACGCCAACATGATCCCGAAGGAAATGCGTACCGGAGCACTGATGCGAAGGGTTGGAGCCGTCATGGCTGAACGGCCCGAAGGCAGGTTTCCCGGGGAGCACGCCCAACTTGGATGTGGTCGTCGAAGTCGGCCGCCAAAGCCACATCTAGCAGTAGGGATGGCGCGCTGCGCTGTCCCTGGCCCGAGCGCAGCTCCGGGCCGGACTTTCGCAGTGACGCGTCGAAAGCTTTCAGCACGTCACTGCGAAGGGCCGCGCCTTTGGCGCGGGGCCGCCGCGGCACGGCGGCCCTACCGGGCAGAGCGGGCACCGGGTGGCAGTGGCTCTCTTGAGTAACCAACGGGGACCGCATTCGGCCGTCCGTCAGTCGATCGATTGCTTCCGGCTCTGTACAGATTTCTTCCAGCCTCATCGATGGATCAACTTACGCGACTAACGCACGCGCGCCAGCAACCACCCCGGTAATTCGCTGATCGCGAGCCGCTCCTGCCGAGCGTCATCTCGGTGGCGAATCGTGACGGTGTCTTTCAACTCGGGAACTTCTCCTAGCGTCTCGAAGTCGATGGTCACACAAAACGGCGTGCCCGCTTCGTCCTGACGCGCATAACGCCGGCCGATCGAACCACCGTCGTCGTAGAAGGCCAGCATCTCGCCTCGCAACACTTGAAACACGGCGCGCGCTTTGGCCACCAATTCCGGCTTATTTTTCAGCAAGGGCAGGACGGCCACCTTAATCGGAGCAACCCGCGGATGGAACTTCATGACGACCCGTGTCTCGGTCTTACCCTTCTCGTCCGTCTCCGTAATTTCGGTAAACGCATTGGCTAGCAGCGCCAGGATCAGTCGATCGACCCCGGCCGAGGGTTCGATGACGTGGGGGATGTACTGTCCCTTCGCCAGCCCTTCGGCGTCGTCCTTGGCTTCCTTCGCGGCTTTATCCGCTGACTCACCTGACTTGAGCAGGTAATTCAAGCGCGCGTCGTAATAACGTTTCGAAAGCGCGATTTGCTTCTCGGCGGTTAGCTTGCCCCAAGCCGTTCGCAACTCCTCGTCGAAGACGCCCATCGACTTGCCCGAGAAGCGTTCATGCTGCGACAAGTCAAAGTCGCTTCGGGCAGCGATACCTTCCAGCTCGTCGCCGGCCACGTTTCCTGCCGCGTCCTTTTTGCTGAAGGGGAACTTGAAGAGGATGTCGGTCGTGGCTCGAGCGTAGTGGGCCAGCTCTTCGGCCGTTTGGACATGAAATCCGAGGGTGTCGAGAGAGAGACCAATGCCTTCGTAGAAGCGCACCCGTTCTGCCACCCAATACTGATGCCACATTTTCCAACCCCAATTCGGCTGCGGATCGCCGGGATGACCGGAGACGGTCGCGTCGTTGACCGATCCGGAGATGGCCTCGATCGCTTCGTCAGGTTTGATGAAGAACTCGAGCTCCATCTGCTCGAACTCCCGGGATCGGAAGGTGAAGTTGCGCGGCGTGACCTCATTGCGAAACGCTTTTCCGATCTGCGCAATGCCGAACGGAATCTTTTGCCGTGCCGTTTCGTGGACATTCTTGAACTGTGCGAAGATCGCCTGCGCGGTTTCGGGACGAAGGTAGGCGATATTCTCAGCGCTCTGAATCGGCCCCACATAGGTTTGGAGCATGAGATTGAACGGGCGGGGCTCAGTCAGTAGCGCACCGTTCTCGGGATTGAATCTAGTAGAATTTTCGATGGCTTCGCTTCGTTCACCCAGCAGTTCAACGTTCTGGAGCCCTCGATTGGAATAGAATCTAGTGGCGAGCTGTCGCGCGTAGCTTGGGTGCGTTCCGCTGGGAATGAGTGCCGCGAATGGTTCTTCCAAAGCGCTTGCCGAGGCCTTGTCTTTCGCTCCGGTGTAATGGTAGGCCACGCCCGACTGAGGTTCGATTTGATCCGCCCTGAATCGCTTCTGTGTCAGCAAACAATCACACATCGGATCGCTGAACGTATCCACGTGGCCGCTCGCCTTCCAAATCGCCGGTGCCATGATAATTGTCGCATCCAACCCCACCACGTCATCGCGTTGGCGAGTCATGCTATTCCACCAAAGTTCTTTGACGTTCCGCTTTAGCTCCGTGCCCAGCGGGCCGTAATCCCAAAACCCATTGATGCCCCCGTAAATCTCCGACGATTGGAAAATGAATCCACGTCGCTTGCAGAGCGAGACGAGCTTCTCCATCAACACGTTTTCTTTGGGATCGGCCATAAATGAGACGAGCAGACTCGGAATTGCGCCTGTCGGTGTCAATCAACAGCGCGGGCAGCGAGTCCCCACTTGTGAGCCACCCCAAGGAACACGGTTTCAGCGCGCTTCGGGTTTAGCCTCTAATTCCAGGATTCGGCCCGGGAGCCAACCGACTTGGTCTTTGAAGGTGGTCGGGCGCGTGTACTCCAGGATCAAGAGCCGTCCGCGGCCTACCGGCAGGAGATCGATCGGACGCGCCATCGGAGCCAAGAGCGTCTTTACCGTGGCTTCCCAGGAACCGTCGGGTCGCTGGCGGGGACGCACAGTCAGAAGATCGAAGCCGGAATCTCCTTCGTCTCCCGTTTTGATGAGATTCCCGAAACGGCCCATCACGAAGCAATCGCGAGCGGCCGCCGGAAAATCATTCCCCAGCCAAACCAAGCCAGCTGGGGAACTATGCGGATCGAAAGTCGAACCAGGCAACGGCCCGCGCCAGCCATCCGGACCGAGATTGGCAACGGGAAGTACGAACGACGCTCCGGCCGGAGCGTCCGGCGTATGCGGATACCATTTCTCCGCCGCGGGGCGCAGCCCGAGTTGATAGGGAAATCCGTGATGGCGGGGCGACTCACCCGGTTTGGGAACAACGAGCGCATCCATCTCCTCACCGGCGTGGGCATCGGGACCATTACTCACGGTGAAGAGGTGGCCTTGATCGTCCCAGGCAAAGCTGTAGGCGTTGCGAATTCCGCGGGCGACGATTTCTACTTGCGGCGATTCCGACTTGGGATCGAGTCGCCAGAGCGTTGCCGTGAGATCAACCTCGCCCATTTGGCCGAGCGCTGGATCGGTGCCCTTTTCTCCCCCATCGGTGCGCGAGCCGCTGCTCACGTACAACATTCCATCGGGACCGAAACGAATATCAGAAATGCCATGATTGTAGGGGCCAATCCCGTACGGATAGCTGGTCTGGAACCAAAGCTTGGGCACTACGGGATCGTTCTCAGAGTTGGTGGCCGAGGTGCGGTAAATTGAGACGATGTTTGAAACGAGCGGCCCGCCTTCGACGCGTTGGTTCATGGTGATCCAGAGCCGACGTTGCGTATCGAGAGTGAACCCGAGCGTCTGAAATTCTCCGGCGGCAGTACTTGGGTAATTGGTTGGCCACAGCGTCTGCGTGAGTTTCTTGGTCGCGAGATCCAGCTTCCAAACGGCACCGTTCTGACCGAGGACGTAACACGACATCCCGGTGCCATCGCCGGCGAGCCGTGTGGCAAAGTCGTTCAGGCGGATCACTTCGCGCAGAGTGAATCCATCGGGCGCGGCTGGGAGAGGCTTGTAGGCGTTGGCAGCGGCGAGGGCTTCGTAGGTTGGGAATGCCGACTTCGCTCGGATGGCGCGAACTTCCTCGGCGGTGACAATCCCGCCTGGATTGTTCCAGGAATTCAGGACGAAGTTCATTACGTCGGCCACCTGGGGATCGTTCAAAGCCACCGCGGGCATCTGGCCGTGGTACAGACGCTCGTTAACCGTGATGGGACGCTTCAGGCCTTCGACGAGGGCGAGGACGGATTCGCGAAGGTGCTGGCGAAGAAAATCCGATTCGGCGAGGGGGGGATAGGTGCCAGGCACACCTCTGCCATTCACCTCGTGGCACATCGAACAATTGGCCTGGTACATCACGCGACCGCGGTTAATTGAGGCGGCCAATTCAGGTGCTGTCGGTGGCGATTCGGAGGAAGCCCGGAGACACCACAAGGAAACTGCTAGGAGGCCGAAGCGGCGGAGCATGTTTTGGGAAGCTAGGCACGGAGCGAGGCTGGCGGCAATTGGGGAACGAAGCGAAGTGGTTCAAGGGTAGGCTGGACCTCCAAAATCGCACCTGAATCGAAGCCGTGAACCTCGTAGGAGTCGACGTGCGGAGGCTCCATCTTGATCCTTCGAGTGTCCATTCGTGGCGTTCCACGTTTTTCTACTGCATGGATACGGCTGACTTCACCCTCCGATCGTCCAGCCATGTTTTAACAACTATTCCAATTTTGATCTATCGCTCAGATTCGAAAAACCTTTCCCGGTACACTTTGTCAGTCGTATCAACCGGGCTTGCGTTCTATGAGAACCCGATACCATCGACTCCTTGCGTTGATTGGTTTGCTCGGAAGCGGCCTGCTTCAGGGCGCCGAGCCGGCGGATTTGATGGTGGTGGGAGATATCTATACGGTGGACAGCGCGCGCTCTTGGGCGCGGGTGCTGGCGGCGAAAAACGGGAAAATTATCTACGTCGGCCCCGAGAATGGCTCGGAGGCCTATCGGGCGGAATCCACCAAAGTCATCACCCTGGAGTCAGGGCAAATGGTTCTGCCGGGGATTCAGGATTCACACGTGCATTTGTTGGATGGCGGGCTCGATGAACTGAAGTGCGACCTCCTCAACCTTCCTACGCCCAAGCGTATCATTGAAGTGGTGAAAGCCTACAGCGAGGAGCATCCGAACGATCCGTGGATTCTCGGTGCAGGCTGGGCGCCTCCCCTCTATCGCGACGGGAACCCCAACAAAGCTGACTTGGATAAGATCCTGCCAAACCGTCCCGCGTGGCTGACTTCGCAAGATGGCCATTCCGGCTGGGCCAATTCTGCCGCGCTCGACCTAGCCGGTATCGACAAAAACACACCAGACCCGCCGCGCGGCCGGATTGAGCGCGATCCGCTGACGCGGGAACCAACCGGCACGCTGCGTGAATCCGCCATGAACCTGGTGGAAGACATCACGCCAAAGCCCGAGGATACGATCTGGGAAGCCGTGCTCTTGCAGAAGCAGCGGGAGGCCAACGGCCTTGGAATCACCTCGATTCAAGAAGCCCTGATCTCTCCCAGAGCATTGAAAGTGTACCATACCCTGGCCACCCGGGGAGAACTCACTCTCAAAGTCCAATGCGCCCTCGCCACCGACGCGGCTAAACCCGATTCGCAGGTGGATGACTTCATTGCGCTGCGCGAACAATACACCGTCGGCGATCGGTTGCGCGCCAGCTCCGCCAAAATCTTCGAGGACGGGGGCATTGAAGGACACACGGCCGCGCTGCTAGAGCCCTACGTCGACCGACCGGGAGATTCCGGCGAGGTCTATTGGGATCTGGAGCGCCTGACCAGCATCGGCAAGCGACTCGACCAAGCCGGTTTCCAATTACATGTGCATGTGATCGGAGACAAAGCCACGCGAGTGGTGCTGGACGCCATTGAGGCAATTCGGAAGGACAACGGCTTCAGCGATACGCGCCCTCAACTGGCGCACCTCGAGTTGGTCGCGCCGTCGGACATTGCGCGATTTCGAAAGTTAGGGACCGTCGCTAACTTTTCTCCGATGTGGTGCTATTCAGATGCTTGGATTGTGGAGGGGACGATCCCGGCGCTTGGGCCTGAACGTTCCGGGCGGCTTTATCAAATCCAGAGTTTCCTCAATTCCGGCGCCGTTGTCTCCGCCGGCAGCGACTGGCCCATAACGGCATTAAATCCATTTGAGGCCATTCAGGTAGGAATCACGCGCATACCGCTGGACAATCCTTCCGCGCCCCCCTGGACCCCCGAAGAACGGGCCACATTGCCGGACCTGATCGCCATGTACACGATCAACGGCGCCTACGCTAATCATCACGAAAAGACCACCGGCTCGCTGGAAACCGGCAAGGCGGCAGACTTCATCATCATCGATCGTAATCTCTTTGACGTCCCCGTGCTTGAAATACGCAAAACTCGGGTGCTCCGCACGTATTTGGACGGTAAGGAAGTTTGGCCCGCGGAACTTCAATTGGAGGTGCGGGCAGGTCCGGAGGATTCGCTGGTTACTCTGACCATCTCGAACTCAAGCGGCGAGCCGCTTGACGCGGCGGCGGCTTCCCGAATGGAACTTCGTGCCGGTTCGTCACTGTCTAGTTCGCGGGCTGACTGGACGGTGCTGCCCGTCACCCTTGAGGCCGTGGGTGGAGTGCTGCAGGCCGTTGTGCCGGCCGCCGAGACAATCCAATTCATCGAAGTTCTGGAAAAGTAAGCGCCGCACTGCTGGCCGGGTTTGAACACGATTGGAAAGAGTTGGCCGCTTGCCGGAAGATTTTAGCCGTCAACACCGCAGGTTGTGGTGAGTGCGTTGTGGTCATTCAGAACCGATGAGGCCACCTGTGCTCCATGACGATTACGGTGTCATTGCCTGCGGCGCTGGAACAAGCGATGCCGTCATCCCGCGCGAAGCTGCACCTGGCGATTGGCGCTTTTGTTGCGGAGGAAGTGACGCTGGGGCCGGCCGCGGAGATCGCGGGCGTGTCGCAAGCTGAATTGATGCGCGGGTTATCGCGCCGCCGCATTCCCCTGCACTACGATCGTCCACGCCAACGCTCGCGTCGAGGAATTCGAGGAATCGCCTCTGGTTGCCCCCAGAGACGTCACATGTGCTCGATCATATTGTCCCCGAATTCGGAGCACTTGATCTGCGTGGCGCCTTCCATTTGGCGTGCGAAGTCGTAGGTGACGCGTTTGCTGCCGATCGCGCCGTTGAGACCTTTGAGGATCAAATCTGCGGCCTCAATCCAGCCCAAGTGGCGGAGCATCATTTCACCGCTCAAGACCACCGACCCGGGATTGACCATGTCTTTGCCGGCGTATTTCGGCGCGGTGCCGTGGGTCGCTTCGAAGATGGCGTGGCCGGTGATGTAGTTAATGTTGCCGCCGGGCGCGATTCCGATCCCGCCCACTTGTGCAGCGAGGGCATCACTCAGGTAGTCGCCGTTCAGGTTGAGCGTGGCAATCACATCGAAATCCTCGGGGCGCGTGAGCACTTGCTGGAGCGCAATATCGGCGATGGCGTCCTTGACCAGCACCTTGCCGGCGGCGAGGGCGGTCTTTTGTTCGGCGTTGGCCGCGTCTTCGCCCTGAGCTTTCTTCGTCCGCTCCCATTGGGTCCAGGTGTACACTTTGTCCCCAAAATATTGCTCGGCACATTGGTAACCCCAGTCGCGAAACGCTCCCTCGGTGTACTTCATGATGTTTCCTTTGTGGACCAGCGTGACGGAACGGCGTTTGAACTTGAGCGCGTAGCCGATGGCGCTGTGAATGAGTCGAATCGAGCCAGACCAACTCACGGGCTTGATTCCAAGGCCAACTTGGACTTTGCAATCGATGTTAGGCGCGCCGACCGCCTTCCAGAAGTCCTCGGCCGCAGGTTGGGTTCCGAACCGGATCTTTTTGAATTCCTTGGGGAACTCTGTGGCGAGGAACTTGAGGACCTTGTCGTTCTCGGGCGTGCCGGCGGCGAATTCAATTCCCGCGTAGATGTCCTCCGTGTTCTCGCGGAAGATCACCATCTCGACTTTCTCTGGATGTTTGACCGGCGAGGGAACACCGGTGAAGTACTGAACCGGGCGCAGGCAAACGTACAGGTCGAGGAGTTGACGTAGCGCGACATTCAGGGAACGGATGCCGCCGCCAATCGGTGTGGTGAGGGGCCCCTTGATGCCCACGAGGAATTCGCGGAACGCTTCCACCGTGTCGTCGGGCAGCCAGTTGTTGAAGCGTTTGAAGCTTTCTTCGCCGGCGAAGACTTCCATCCAGGCGATTTTCCTTTTGCCGCCATAAGCCTTGGCGACGGCGGCATCCATGACTCGCACCGAGGCAGCCCAGATGTCAGGCCCGGTGCCATCGCCGCGAATGAACGGAATGATCGGCTGGTCGGGTACCGTGAGTTTGCCGTTCTGAATGCTGATCTTCCCACCGGTGGGAACAGTGCAAGTGGTGTAAGCCATGAGTGCGTAGAGATTGGAGGTAGTGGATGGACGTGGGAACTGGGCAGTGGCGTTTGCCGAACCTTAAACCGGCGGAGATTTAAGCGGCGGGTGGGTAGGCTCCGCAAGCGACAAGCAACCGGCTCGACAATTTCCCCGGCAGCCAGCGACGGGCAAAATCGCCACCACTCAAGGCGCTGAAGGATCGACTTCGTAGATCCCGAACCAGCGTTGGCTGTCTGCCTTTCCCGCTCGAACGGTCCAGCGAACGGGCTGTCCCGGCTTCAGAGCGCTTCCTTTAACGGCGAGCGACAGAATCCCGTCGCTATCCTGCTCGCCACGTTCACGGATCAGATAACAAGCACTAACCGGAGGATCGTCACTCGTCCAACGTGCGTCTCCCAAAGAGATTTCGAAATCGAACACGTGGCGATCCTCCAACCACAGACTAAATCCGCCCGCCGGTTGAGAGGCTAATCCCATCCCGACCGGAAGATCGAACTGCACCCATTCCTCCGGATTGCCGTCGGCAGAGAGAGGAGGCGTTTCCCATACCACTCGTTGTTCGCCATCGGTCTGTCGCGCGAGTCGGAACACAGAACGGCCGAGCCAACTCGTGTAGTCCAAGCTCTCAGATGCAAAGACGAATCGACGCACTCCTGACCGAGCTGTGCGCAGAAATTCCTTTCGCGCCGCCGCTGCCGAGTCCGCCGTTGCCGATTGAAACGCCTGCGGTGGCTCCATTTTGAGGTAAGCAACTAGGTCGGCCATAGCCGTCACGTCGAGGGCCGCTTCAAAGCCTTCAGGCATTAACGAAAAGGCTCCTGGCTTGAGCGAGAGGACGTCCGATCGCAGCAACGTCTCCCGGGCGCCTCCGCCTGGCACGAGGGTGAGGCTATTGGCGGTCTCATCCTTAACGACGCCAGTCAGCAAGCGTTGGTCCTTCGTCTCGACTTCATACGGCAGGAAGCGCGGTTCGATCACCGAATTGGGATCGAGAATCGCGACCAAGAATTCGCTCATTGGTTTCTCGCGAAAGGTCGCGAGGTCGGGCCCAACGTCGTGCCCCGCCCCCCGATAGGCGTGACAGGATGCGCAAAGGTTCTGGAACACCAGCAAGCCCCGCAAAGGATTGCCGGCCCGGTCGGCTGCACTCGCATACGCCTGGACGACAGCCGTGCGGTTCGAGGTCGGAGCGTCCGGCAATAGTCCTGCGGCGCGACGGGCAATTTCTGGAGTCGGGTGACGTAATAACTTCTGTCGATCCACGGCCGAGAGTTCACGCGGTGACATGCTGCCAGTGGCCAAGGCATCGAGAAGGCTTCCGGTCCACGTTTCTCGGCTTAACAAGGCATCGACCATCGCTGGCCGCAGCGCGACCGGTTTATGTGTCCAATCCCGCAACAAAAGTGCTGCCAATTGAGCATTCGTTGATTGCTTCAAACCGGCGAGCGCGGCTTGCGCCAGTTCCAGTTCGTCGGGCCGGGCCAGCACCGCGGAAAGTCTCTGAAGGTCGGCCTCGGACAACGGACCTTGCGCCATCACACGAAAGGCGACCTGACGATCGGCCAGACTCGTCGTCGTGTCGTTGGCTTGTCGGCGGGCCTCGTCCCAGATGCGATTCAAGTGTGGGCGTAACGCGTTGTCCCCGGCAGTTCCGGCCTGAATCAACGAGGAAACGGCCGCGAGATGCCAGGCGCTAACCGGCTCGTTTTCACTGGGAAGGACCAGCATCAAAACGGTTGCTCGATTCGTGGAGTCACCGGTCTTGGAACTGGTCGCAATCAAATCATTCACCAGTTGCTGCCGCCCGGGAAACGTCGTTGGCAAGGCCAACACCGCGGTGAGCAATGGAGGCAAATGTGTCGTGGCCGAACTGAGCACGGCCGTTCGCATTCGTGGATCCGCGCCGTCTCTGATAAGGAGCTTGGCCAACCCGTCTCCCGCTGCGGGGTGACGAAGCTCTCCCAACGAAAACGCCAACTGCATTCGAACCGCTGGAACCGCATCGTCCACCATGGCACTCCATCGATCGGCGATGGCCTTCGACTTCGCGACGCGACGCTCGCTCAACTGAATCGCCGCTCGACGAACCATGGGCTCGCGATCGGACAGCGCCGCCAACAGCATGGAGTCGGGCAAAGCGTCCAATTGGTCGAGCGCGAACAGCGCCTGCGTCCGTGGCGCCGGATGGCGGCTTCCACTCACGATCGCTTGAATCGCCGGAATCGCGGTCGGATCGGCGCGTTCCAGGAGCAGCCGATGGGCTAAGTCGCGGAGGATTCCGCTGTCTTGTCCGAGGAGTTCGACCAGCGCCGTTGTGCTTCGCGCTGTGAGATTGCCCCAGGTCGGCGGATTGGTTTCACCGATTCGCCGCACGCGATAGATGCGCCCTTGTTGGTCTCCCGCCCGCGGATCCAACTTGGCTAGTCGCTCGGGCGTGATCCAGCGCGGGTGTTCGATCACGAACCGGTACATGTCCACCACCCACAGCGCGCCGTCGGGTCCGGTCCGATTTTCCACCGGCCGAAACCAATTGTCGGACGACGATAGAAACTCCGATTGGGCCTCGTCCGTGGCCCGATGGCCGGTGAAGGTGGTCCCCGCAGGTTCGACCACGAGCCGATGAACTAAGTTGTGAACGGGTTCCGCGACAAACGCGTTCTGATAAAACTCAGGACCAAGCCGCGTGTCGCGGAACACCTCAAGTCCACAAGCCGACGTGGTGCGCTCGGCGGATTGCGGATCGTTGAAGCGTTCCAGGGTGCGACTGGTGGGATAGACGCGATTGGCTTCCGCTCCGCTGGCAACGTACACCCGCGACTCCCCAACGCTTAAGCCTGGATTGCGCGCCAGATAGCGCTCCGGAAACGGGAAATGCCACATCCACGCCCCATTGTCACAACCGAAACCGTCGCCGAAATCATTGCGAACCCGACCTTGTTGACTAAGTCCGCCCACGGCCTCGAACTCGCCCGCTTCGGGATGAATGCGAAAGTCGCGCCCACTGAGCGGATGATCCTTGCCGGAGAGGTGGCTATGAATCTTGCCCCCAAACAATCCGGCTGCGCCATAGACCCAACCATCAAGACCCCAACGCAGGGAGTTAACGCGCGCTTGATAATTGTGAGTCGCAAACCCTGAGAAAAGGGTACGGCGAATGTCCGCTCGGCCGTCCCCGTCGGTGTCCTCGAGATACAAGATATCGGGTGCGGCACAAACCAAGACGCCTTTCTTCCACGCCATTACTCCAGTGGGAAACGGAACGTCGTCCACCAGTCGATCAACCCGATCGAACCTTCCGTCGCCGTCGGAATCGGTAAGCACCGAAATGCGTCCTCCGCGCTTAAAGTTCCCGTCCATGCCGGAGGGGTAATCGTGCATCTCGGCCACCCACAAACGCCCATCGGGACCAAAATCGATCGCCACCGGATCAATTACGAGCGGCTCCGCAGCGACTAACTCGACTTCGAGTCCAGGTCGTACGTGAAAGGATTTCAACGCCTGGGCCGAAGTCTGCGGTGGAGTCATCTCGGAAGTCTCGGCTCCCATCGACTGGGACACGTAACCGATCCCAAGGATCAGCGTCAGGGCGCGCAGCACGAGGGTCACGCGATGCAGGAGTGCCGACTCAAGCAACGAGGCCAGTCGTGAACCCACTCGGGCGCTTGCCTGATCACGGTACAACGGGCGTCCTTTTTCGCTTCCGGGCTCAATCATCGCATCGTGGGTGACTCGAGTTTTGGTTCAGATTTGGCTCTCTATAGGCAACAGGCTCATGATCTTGATTTTGAAACGTTGGAACCACGTGGTTCCCGGCTCGGTCTTGAATCGACGCTCCTGGCCGCCCTCGGTGGAGATCCATTCCAGGTCGGAAGACGAACCGTTCGGACCGTCCTCAAGGACCACGCGATAGCTCGCATCCGGCGCGATACCTCGTTCGAAAAGCGTGCCCAGCTTCTGGCCGATCTCGGCACTTTCGATAATCACGCCTGTCTCGGTATTCCGCTCCATGGACCGCGGATCCAGGTTCAACGAGCCGATAAACACATGCCGGCGGTCAGAGATGAGGCACTTGGTGTGCAGGCTGGCGTTGGCGGAACCGAACTTCTGCGAAGCAAACTTCTCTCGCGAAGGATCGGAGACGCGCTTGAGTTCGTAGAGGTGAATTCCGGCTCGCAGGAGATCCACGCGGTACGGCGCGTAACCGCTGTGAACCACCGAAACGTCCCCGGCCTCCTGCGCATTGGTCAGGATCCGGATATCAACGCCGTTAGTGGACATGGATTCGAGATAGTGCACGCCTTCTTTGCCTGGGACAAAATAGGGCGAGCATAACAGCAGCTCCTTCTCCGCCCGTGGCACCGTCCGGCGGATCTGCGCCATCAGGAATTCGGCGCGATCCTTCTTGCGATTCGAAACCACTTTGTCCGGAGCGTCCGCCAAGACGGTCGCCGGGGCGTAGTAGAGTTGGATTCGGTGCTCCTTAATCTCGCGGATGAACTCGGTGTTAGCCGCATTTTCCCCAAACCGCGAATCTCGCAAAGCCACCCGATCGGCGGCGAGCTGAGCGCGTAACGCGTCCAGATCCGATTGCGTCGGCCGCAAATCACGCCGAGCGGCGATGGGAACGGCCCATTCGCTGTTCCAATAGCGGTCGAAATGTTCTGAGGCCTCGGCCGCGACCGGCCCAATGCCTAGCACGTCTAGGTCGGCGAACGTGAAGTCGGCATTCAGCCCGAAGTATTCGTCACCCAGATTGCGACCGCCCATTATCAGGGCGGCGTTGTCCACCACGAATAGCTTGTTATGCATCCGGTGATTGAGGCGCTTGGAGTCTGACAGAAAGTTGAAAGCGTAACTGAACCCTCCGCCGCGGTACTTCCAGGGATTGAAGAGGCGGATTTCGACCTGCGGATGGACTGCCAGGACAGCGATCTTGGCGTCCGCCTTCACGGTGTAGATGTCGTCTACGAGAATGCGCACTCGCACACCTCTGTCAGCGGCTGCCAACAGCCGTTCGATGATCATCTTGCCCGAATCATCACCGTGAATGATGTAATACTGAAGGTCGATGGTTTGGCGGGCGCTCTCGATGAGAGCAATGCGCGCCGCAAATGCCTCGACGCCCGAATTGAGGATGTAGAAGCCGGATTCCCCGGGATGCTCCGCGGCAATCTTCGCCGAGAGGGTTCCCATCGGGGTTGACGCGGATGATGGAGAGGCTGTGGAGGTCGCGCGGGGATACTTCAGATCGATGGTGGAGCATCCGACGAGTAAGAGAGCCAATACCAGGGCCACAGGCTGAGGCCGGCGGAGCCAAGGGGAGCGCATCAGCGAATAAGCTGCCGAGGTATGCCCAGAATCAAAAGCACCATTTCGGTCTGATCGACTAGAGAACGGCGGTCCTCCCAGTCTCTTCACATTTTACCACCGAGCCCATAGCCGCGGTCCCGGAGGCGGACCGCGGCTGTGTCGGAGACCAGCCGCAGCGGCTTACCCCACTGCACGGCGGCTCGACGACACTGGCGACTCGAGACACCTTGTCGCATGCGGTTCGAGTGGTCGGTGGGTAAATGCTTTTGGTTGGCGCTGTGGCTGGTTGGAAGTCTTTCCAACACTCAGTCGGCGCCCGCCCTTGATCCTTCGACTGAGTTCCGGGCCGCCAAGCTTGCCGCGATTGAAGCAGCCGTTACGAACGCCATCGCCGCCCATAAGCTTCCCGGAGGTGTGCTCTGGCTCGAGCGGCGTGGGACAGCGTTTCATCGTGCTTTCGGCCAACGTTCCGTTGTTCCGACGGCGGAAGTCATGACCGAAGACACAATCTTCGACGTGGCGTCTTTGACCAAGGTGATCGCTACGGCTCCGGCGTTGATGAAATTGGTGGAGCAAGGCCGAGTCGAACTCGACGCGCCCGTGAGCCGCTACCTCCCGGAATTTACTGGCGACGGGAAAGAAGCGATTACGGTGCGACAGTTGCTGACCCATTCGTCCGGATTGCGTTCTGGATTGCCATCGGCGGAACCGTGGACGGGGGCTACGAATGCGTTGTTGCTCGCCGCGGAGGAGCCGTTAGCGGATCCGCCTGGAACTCGATTCCGATACAGCGACATCAACTTCATCTTACTCGGGCTGCTCGTGGAACGCGTGACCGGAGAGCACCTGGAGGTGTTCACAACTCGAGAAATCTTTGCGCCGTTGGGAATGACGAACACGCACTACCGTCGGTTTTCGGCGACAACTCCCTTAGGCCTTCCGGCCAACGTTGCCGCCACCGCCACCAACAGCCAACGGATAGCGCCGACCGAAGTGTTGTCCGACGAGATCGTCTTGCGAGGGGTGGTGCACGACCCCACGGCGCGGCGGATGAATGGGGTGGCCGGGCACGCCGGACTGTTCACTACCGCCGCGGACCTCGCCCGATTCGCGCGGATGTTTTTGAACGGCGGCACCGTCGACGGCCAGCGGGTTCTGCAACCTTCGACTGTGGCCTTGATGACCTCGGTTCAATCGCCTCCCGGTCTTCCGCGGCGAGGACTCGGCTGGGACATCGACTCTCCGTACGCTGGCCAACGAGGCAGTGTCTTTCCCTTGGGCGGTTATGGGCACACGGGTTGGACGGGCACGTCGCTGTGGATCGATCCATTCTCGCAGACTTTCCTTATCTTCTTGTCGAATCGGAATCATCCGACCGAAGACGGGAACGTTATCGCGCTTCGTCGGGAGTTAGGCACGTTGGCGGCCGAGGCGGTGCGCCACTTCAACTTTGTGGGAGTTTCCGGCGCCTTGCCGCCCGACCCGGCCCGGACGAATCAACCTGCGGCTGCCACACCAACTCCCCCGCCTCCAGACGTATTGAACGGTATTGATGTACTTGCCCGTGATCATTTCACGCCCTTGCGCGGTTTAAAGATTGGCCTGATTACGAACCAAACCGGCCGAGACCGGAATCGACGCTCAACGATTGACCTGCTCAAGTCAGCTCCCGAAGTAGAACTCCGCGCTTTGTTCAGCCCCGAGCACGGCATTCGTGGCGTGCTTGATCAGGAGGGGATTGGCGATGAGAAGGATGAGGCCACCGGCCTGCCCATCTACAGCCTGTACGGTGAACGCCGGGCGCCCAAACCAGATCAACTCGCCGACCTCGATGCCCTCGTCTTCGATATTCAAGACGTCGGTTGCCGTTTTTATACGTATATCTCGACCTTGGGGAATTGCCTCGAAGCCGCGGCCCATTCGCAAAAGAAATTCTTCGTGTTGGACCGAGTAAATCCCATCGGCTCGCGAATCGAGGGGCCGGTCGCCGAAGGGGAATTCAGTTTCGTGGCGTGGCATGCCATCCCTCTTCGTCACGGAATGACGGTAGGGGAACTCGCGCGCCTGTTTAACGCCGAGCGGAAATTCGAGGCGGACCTAACGGTAATTCCAATCTCCGGTTGGAAACCCACCGAGTGGTTTGATGAGACTGGGCTTCCTTGGGTGAATCCGTCACCCAACATGCGAAGCCTGACGGCGGCGACTCTGTATCCTGGCGTTGGTCTCTTGGAGTATTGCCAACTGTCAGTTGGTCGTGGAACTGGAACGCCGTTTGAAGTGGTCGGCGCGCCCTACGTGGATGATCGGAAACTCGCGGCGGAATTGAATGCCGCGAAATTACCAGGGGTGCGCTTTGTGCCAATTCGGTTCACGCCTACCGCCAGCGTCTTTTCAGGACAGGAGTGTGGCGGCGTTCAGCTTTTGCTTACGGATCGAAATGCGTTTCGAGCTGCGGACCTGGGTGTCGTCCTGGCGACGGTGTTGCATCGGCTGTATCTGGACGCATTGAAGGTTGAGAAGATGCAAGCGCTCCTACAGAGCTCGGCGGTGCTGGAGGCGATTAAGGCAGGGAAACCGCTTCCGGAGATTCGCGCTCTTTGGGTGGGTGAATCGGCGAGATTTGAGGAACGGCAAAAGCCGTTCCTCTTGTATCCGAGGTAGGTAGTACAGGGCCGCGGTGGAACGCAGCCCTACCAGGTTAGCCCACGCGGTGGTGGTAGGGACGAGTTCCACCTCGTCCCCAACTAAACCGCAGCGCGGGTGAATGCGCCGCAAGGTCAACGTGGTGAACCCCACGCCCCAAATACTTCCCCCGGTCCCCTGGTGGCCTTCACAGATCAGACGGAATTAAAGGGGGCCGCGGTGGAACGCAGCCCTACCAGGTTAGACCACGAGGTGGTGGTAGGGACGAGTTCCACCTCGTCCCGATCTAAACCGCAGCACGGGTGAATGCACCGCAAGGTCAACGTGGTAAACCCCACGCCCCAAATACTTCCCCCGTTCCCCCGGTGGCCTTCACAAGCCAGACGGAATTGAATGGGGCCGCGGTGGAACGCAGCCCTACCAGGTTAGACCACGCGGTGGTGGTAGGGACGAGTGCCACCTCGTCCCCATCTAAACCGCAGCGCGCGTGAATGTGCCGAAAGGTCAACGTGGTGAACCCCACGCCCCAAATACTTCCCCCGTTCCCCCGGCGACCTTCACAAGCCAGACGGAATTGAATGGGGCCGCGGTGGAACGCAGCCCTACCAGGTTAGACCACGCGGTGGTGGTAGGGACGAGTTCCACCT
>DLVS01000172.1 GCA_003445095.1 Verrucomicrobiales bacterium | reverse complement strand
GTCCACGTGCCGCGGCAAAGCGGTGTCGCCGCTGCGCTCTGTCACCGCACTCCACATGGCCGCCGCGCGGTTCATGGTCCCGATGCGCGTCCGACTGGGGACGAAGGAACTTCCCATGAACCACCCCTCTCAAAAAGGGCCAATAAATCGGGTTTCCCAGGTGGAGTTTTTCTCCGATCTCGAAATCAAACAACACATCCCCCTCCCCGCGTCAGGTCGACGCAGTGAAGCGGATCAGTTGAGGGCCGCCGCCGACACGCCCGACACAGGATACGGATAGGGCAAATCTTCCCAACGGGAACACCTCAAGGGCGTCACCAAATAATCATCAAGCCATGTGTCAGAGCCATTCTCTCCAACGGGCACGAGGCACCAGAGCTTCGAGCGGCTATGCTGCACGCGGCGGCGACCAGCGCCCTTCTCTCAGGTTCATGGGCTTAATCAAGCACCGTCACCGGTATTCCTCGCTCTCCATGAACCACTGGTCCAACCTCCTTATCGTCGGTTGCTTGTTTCTGGTCATCGGATTGACTAAGGCTGATCGGAATCCCGTTCTTCGAGGAACCTGGCCCGGGTTCCGGCGCGGCCCCGCTTACGCCGTAGTGGCGCAGGGTCACTACGCCTATGTGGCAGTTCAAGGCAGTGGCTTGGTTGTTCTAGACTTTTCTGACCCGAGTGAGCCTCGGCGAATCAGCGGACTTCAAACTGGTGGCTGCGCTTCCGATGTCGCGTTGCTGGGCAGCTACGCCTGTGTGGCGGATGGAGAAGCTGGCCTCGCGATCATCAATGTTGGCGACCCGGCTAATCTTCGACCAGCGGGCCGCTACGCGACTCGAGGATCGGCTGCGAAAGCGGTCGCTGACGGAACCCGCGCTTACGTCGTCGAGGGCGACGCCGGCATCGAAATCGTTGACCTGAGCGATCCCGCCCATCCGAAACGAATCGGCGCGTATCAAAGTAGCGGTTACCTCGCGGGCATCGCGGTGGCTGGCAACTACGCCTATTTGGCCGATTTTGACTCAGGCTTGGAAATCCTTGACCTCAGCAACCCGGCCGAACCGGAGCGGGTCGGAGGTTATTCAACCAGCGGTTCGGCCAGCAGCGTGGTGGTCGCGGGGAACTATGCTTACGTCGCGGATGAAGGCGCGGGTTTGCAAATCATCGATGTCAGCAACCCGGTGAAACCACGGCGAGTTGGCGGTTACGACACCTCGGGGTTTGCGAACAATGTGGCGGTCGTGGCAAACCTCGCTTTGGTCACCGATGGCTCGGATGGCTTGCAGGTGATTGATATCAGCAACCCTGCCGATCCGCAGAGGCTGGGCGGCTACGACACCCGTGGATTTGCTTTGGACGTCTTTCCGTTCGGCACATTGGCCTTAATCGCGGACCAGTATGCCGGTTTGCACGTCCTCGGTCGGGAAGAGCCCGCTGAACCGAGGCGAATCGGGGGTTACCAAACTAGCGGCGAATCTCAGGGAGTGGCGCTCGTCGGCAATCTCGCTTACGTGGCCGATGGCGTGGCGGGGTTGCAGCTCATTGACGTTATCGCCCCGGCCAATCCCATCCGAGTTGGCGGCCATCTCACAACGGGCGAAGCGAAGGGCGTGGCGGTGAAGGACCAGTTGGCAGTCGTGGCCGAAGGCCCGGATGGCGTCGAGATCTTTGACATCAGCAATCCTCAGCAGCCGATACGGAAGAGTGGCCTACTGACGGAAGGTGACTGCCTCGGTGTGGCCCTGGTGGGCACCCACGCCTGCATCGCGTCTGGGACCGCCGGCTTGACCGTCGTTGACTTGAGCGATCCTGCTGCCCCTCAAATCGTCGGGGGAATCGACACGTCGGGCTATGTCAGCGGAGTGGCGATCCAAGGAGGCTACGCCTACGGGGCCGACAGTGCCGAAGGACTCGCTGTCTTTGATCTGGCTGATCCAACCGAGCCTCAATGGATTGGCAGCTACGACACCCCTGGGTTTGCCCTTAATTTGGCGGTTTCGGGAATCCATACGTACGCGGCAGATGAAGGCGCGGGGCTGCAGGTGATTGATGTTAGCGACCCGACGTTCCCCATCGGCGTGGGCGGCATTGATACGCCTGGCTTTGCAGTCGGGGTCACCGTGATGTCCAATGAGGTGTGGGTAGCGGACGGCGCTGCCGGGTTGCACGTTTTCGATGTCAGTGACCCGCGGAATCCGCGGCGAATCGGCAGCAATTCCGACTTTGCCATGGCGGGTGTCTCTGCGGACACGCAACGAGTCCTTGCCGCAGCGGCCGCCAATGGTCTGATGGTGTTTGATCCGCCGGTGACTCAGATCATCCTACGACCTGTCGGGTTTTCGCAGGCCGCTGGATTTCGCCTGTCCATTGAAGGTCCGAATGGACTGACGGTTCGGTTGCAGCGCAGCGACGACCTATTCGATTGGGCTGACTGGCAAACGGTAATACTGGGAGACTCGCCGGTAAAAGTTAGCGATACCGCGACGGGTGATTTCATCAGGAGATTTTACCGCGCCGTGGACCTGTAAAGGGCCGTAGGCTCGATTATTGTAGGCCTCCTCAAAATCGGGCGTCAGTCCGATCACACGAGTGTGTACCGGAGGATCGCCTGGTGGTATTGATCATTAGCTGTGCAGGTTATGAACTCTCGAGAACTCACTGGCCGGACTGCTCTCGTGACTGGTGTCAGCAGACGCGCCGGGATCGGCGCGGCGATTGCGCGCGAACTTGGACGAGCCGGAGCAAGAGTCTTCGTGACATTCTTTCGCCAGTACGACCGCCAACAAGTCTGGGGCATTGAGCCGAACGAACCGGAATCGCTGCTCAGCGAACTTCGCTCCATTGCCGATGAGGCCGCAGGAATTGAGCTAGATCTCAGTCAGGCTGCTTCGCCAGCGGAGTTGTTTCGTCAGGCTCTGGAGCGCTTTGGAAGCATCGACATCCTCGTCAACAACGCCGCGCACTGGGAAGCGGGAGCAATCGGCGCGGTGAATGCCGACCAGTTGGACCGTCACTACGCCGTCAACGTTCGCGCCCCGGTCTTGCTGTGCGCCGAGTTCGCTCGACACAAGAAGCGGTACACGCCAGGCCGGATCATCAACATCACGTCGGGACAGAACACCAATCCGATGCCGGGACAAATCGCTTACGTGGTCACCAAGGCTGCGTTGGATGCACTAACGCTCACACTCAGCTCCGAACTGGCTAGAAGGCGCATCACGGTCAATGCTGTAGATCCGGGCCCCACGGATACCGGATGGATTTCCGACGAACTGAGGTCAGAGATCCTAAAACAATCACCGGAAGGAATTTCATCGCCCGAAGCGATCGCGCGTTTAGTGCGACTGCTTGCCGGCAACGATGCGGCATCGATCACAGGGCGAGTCATCAGGGCACAGGCCGCCAGAACGGTTGCTCTCTTTGCGAAAAACACGAAAGATACTGGCTAGCATCCACTCAAGCGAGCGCAACGACCAGATAGGATCACGGGCGCAGCGCGACTTCGAGGTCGCTCCCAAATTCTTTGCTTCCGCGAAGGCCGGCGGCGTTGCGGCAACTATCCGTCTGTTCTTGCTCCGGATTACGCCGTTGAGGTTGGCCTTCAGCCTTGGCGGAGCTGATGTTGCGAATCTGGCCGAATTGAGCCCCGTTGTTCTTGCCACTTTGTCCTCGGCGGTGATGCCGACCGACGCGACTCAACCCATGACCCACGGCCCAGTGATGGCGAGCGTCAGTCCGGGGCGCTGGAGGTTGACGAAAAGCGTCGGATGATTTGGAGCGAAGCAGACGCCGCATAGTTCCGACCTCAAAAAATACGCACTGTCACCGAGTGTGTAGATCTTTCCGTCAGTGGTGACACCTCGGAGGTAGTTGTGCTCAAGCCCGTCCTCGCAGATGAAGAGGTCGCCCCACTCCGCGACGGTCAGGTTGTCGCACGACTGAATGAGGTGCGTGTTGTTTGGTTCGAGATAAAGAACGAGACGGCCCGGGGATTCTTGTTCTCGCTCAGTTCCCTCGAACTCACTGGGTCGGTAGCGAAATATCTGGCCCGTCTTACTTATGCCGCCGTTGGTGCACGCGAAGAAAATCTCACTTCTCCCGTACCACATTCCTTCGCCGCGAGCGAAACATGCCGCGCCCTTCTTGTAGCCGCGCGTCCTCAGATCGTCCCGGGGCGATTCCACCTTATCGAGATCGATCCATTCGACGTCGAACCCTGCGTTGATCGGGAGTTTTGCCTTTCCGGTTTCCGGCCAGTTCCGGGTGTCGCAGGCTGAACGCCCACGGATGGCCAATGCCTGAAGCTTTCCGCCACTCGCTAATTTGCCTGGTTCATGTGGAATGAAGCGGTAGATCAGACCGTCGTCGCGGTCCTCGGTTTGATATACGATTCCAGAGTGGGGATCCACGGCGATGGCCTCATGGTTAAACCGCCCCATGGCAGTTAGCGGCGCGGGAGTCACCAAGCTGCCGGCGCTGTCAGCAGGAACTTCAAAATTATATCCGTGATCCTTCTCGTTGAAGTTCTCGCGCTTTTCGGGTTTGGCCGGTTCCGCCGAAGCTTCCTCTTCGACCTCGCGCCCGCGCTGCTTTTTCGCCTTTTTCTCCGACTCCCAGGAGACTTCGACGGTCTCCTCGCACGAGATCCAAGACTTCCAAGGCGTAGGTCCCCCGGCACAGTTGCGGCACGTCCCCGCGAGGCTCATGAACTGCCGCTCGACGGTCTGCGTCGCCGGATCGTAAACGAGCGTGGTCGTGCCACCCTGATGCGGACGAGTCCCTTCGCCGGCGTCGAAGATTCGGGCGCGGTCGGCCTTCCCAAACAGGCTGTTGTCCACGCCAAAGGGGCCATCGAAGGTCATTTCCGGCGCCAGCTCATGGTTCCGAATCAGTATCACCCGTCCATTTTCACCTTCGAACGCCGCCATCCCATCGGGAGCTCCAGGCACACGGAATCCATCGCTCATGAGGTCGCCGACGCGGGAAATGACCGTGTAATGAAAACCGTCGGGCAAATCGAAGATCCGGTTTGGATCGGAAATCAAGGGGCCGTAGCGGGACAATTCGTTCTGATATTGTTCTTCTTCCCGCCGAAGACGAGGGAGCATTCCCGAAAAGCCCTGGGCCAGCCCATGCGAGGTCCATTGGCGAAGCCCGAAGAACCCGGCGGAAACGGAAGCGGCGGAGGAGAGAAAACGGCGACGTGAGGTCTTCATGTGTGTGCTGGCTGGCGCGAGCCCAGACAAAGTCTGCACTGAAGACAATCAGGGCTGGTCGAAGCCTGCCGAACGATTCCCTTTTTGAACTCCCGACATCACGCCCTTCGGACGGCGCCGTTACGATTGGGTGGCAAGTCGAGAATTGCTGGGTCACGCCGAGATCAATCTCTCAAGACCTTGACGGACGCGCGCCCATCAAGTCCGCTGCAGTACTATCGAGTGCTGCTCACGGAATGATCACGGGCTTTTGGTCACGCAGTTGCCGGCGACTCGCCGTGACCTAGCTGGGCTAAGGTAGGTTTTCGCTCGGAAAGGGGGCTCCCTCTCTGCTTCTTCGGCGTTCTCCAGTTCCACTCAACTTCCGGTTTTCCGATCAATTGATGACCGACCGTTCTGGTTTTGTTCGCCGCGGCAAGGAGCGCATTAGAAATGCGCCGGTCACCACGATGAGCAAAATCACAAAGGCAAGGATGGCGAAGCCGTAGAGGATGAGTTGTTTTGGATTTCCCCCAGCGCGTTCCCAATCGGCGATCGCCAGCGCTGTTTGCCCCGTTCGTGCGTAGGCATTGGCGCGGTTCCGGTAGGCGCGGGGATAATCTGGTTGCAGTTCGATCGCGCGACTGAAGTCGGCGAGAGCCCTATCTAGGTCTCCGCCGGACAGGTACACGCAGCCACGTGTGTTGAGTGCATGAGGGTAGTCAGGTCTCAGTTCGATCGCGCGATTTAAGTCAGAGAGCGGATCGCCAGTTCCGTCGTATTTCGAATAGATCGCGTAGGCTCGATTGTTGTAGGCCTCCGCAAAGTCTGGTTTCAGCGTGATCGCGCGAGTGTACTCCGCGATCGCCTGATCGAATTCCCGGGCGGCCACGTGCCGGTCGCCCCGATCCAAAAAGGTTTTCGGGTGCTCGGTTTCGTCAGCGTTGGAACCATCAGCCGCAGCAAAACCGGAGGCGAGGCTCACGAAAAGCAATACCAACCCGACTCCGGTGCGGCGCAAACTTGCCCGTACCAAACGTGAACATCGTGACCACGTGCGACGATCGTGATTAGGCGCGGAGCGGTCCATCATTGGCTTCGGACGTTCTAACGAAAGCCCAAAGCTGGGCCGTGTCAGCGCCGACATCAAACGTCAACTGGGGTTGTTCGTAGATGCTGATATGATGCGACTGGGACCAAGGGTATCCGGGTCGAGCGCGTTCGCCGGTTCCCAAGACGATCGGAACGCATTGATTGGCGAATGGGCGCTCTCCTGGGCGGCCGGCAGAGGGCCGAAAAGCTGCCGAGTCACGAGTTCGGTGACTCCATTCCCGTGCGACCTGGAGGAATTGCCGGACTCTTGCGATGCTCACGGGCTCGCACTCGCTGCTTGACCGCTTTGGCCTGCGGTTCTATCTGGATAACAACTCGTTGGAAATCCACGTACCTAACCCCAGACAGAGTTTTATGACAAAGCGCGACCTTGTGGTCCGGATCTCCAGTGAAACCGGACTCATTCAAGAACAAGTCCAGGAGGTGGTCCAGAAGACCTTGGATTACATCTCAGAGGCAGTGGCGCAGGGAACGACGGTCGAACTGCGCAATTTCGGCGTCTTCGAAGTCAAGATTCGCAAGGCGCGCATCGGTCGGAATCCGAATCAGCCCGAGCACGACGTCCCGATCCCGCCGCGGGCCGTCGTCAAGTTCAAGCCGGGAAAGGAAATGCGGGAAGCAGTGATTCAACTCACGCCCAAACCATCGCCGTAGCGCGGCTTTCTCAGACGAAGCTCGCTGTCGGAAATCCGAATGGCGCTGCTTCAGTTTTCCGCGAGCAGCTTCTCGACCTTGCCGACGAGATCGTCGCGGGCGCTTAAATCGCGCAAGTTTCCCTTCTTATCGACCAGCCACATAGTCGGAATCCCAGAGATGCCGAATTGTTTGCCGAACTTGTTTTGCCAGCCTTCCCCGTCGAAATATTGGGGCCACGCCATGGCCTTTTTCTTTACGAATGATTCCAAGGCGTCTTTGTCCTCGTCGAAACTGATGCCCACAATCTCGAATCCTTTGGGGTTGAGCTTGTCATAAGCCGCTTTGACTTTCGGCAATTCTGCCACGCACGGGCCACACCAAGTCGCCCAAAAATCCACCAAGACGACCTTCCCTTTAAGATTGGCCAAATCGACTTTGCGGCCATCCACCGCGGTGAATTGGATATCGAGCGGATTTCCGACCAGGTTCGCTTTTTTGAGGAGGACTGCGGCCATCTCCTTGATTTCGTCGGGCGCTTTGCTCGCCGCGATTTCCTCGGCAATGGCCTTCGCCTTTTCTCCGCCCACGCCGTCGGCGACCTGAAGCAAGGCAGCGTAGGCTTCGGGGCGATCAGGAAATTCTTTGAGCACGGCGCGGACGCCTTTTTCGAATTCGAGGAGCATCGCTTCCATGCCCTTGTCTTCGAGCTTCATCGCGTTCTGCACCGCGGCCTGCATTTTTTGATCGAACGGATCGGTAGCCTTGGAGTTCGGCCGCGCCGCCCCCCCGAGTTCTTTTAATTCATCGGCGCGATCCGTGACCCCGAGCTGGACGGCGGCTTGCAACATGTTCAGACGAATTTCCTGGGCGTCGTCGAGTTGCGCGCTCTCGGGATATCGCGCGGCGAAATCCTTGGCTTTGTCGGCCGCGGCGGCGGCGGCTTCGCCCATTTTTTTCCGGAACGCCGCATATTCTTCGTCGGTTGGCTTCTTATCGTTCCACTCCGCGGGAGGCAGGGGTGGGCGGGTGGCGGCTTGAAGGGCCTTCCAGGCGTCTGCCTCCGATTCCGTCGCGGCCGTTTTGGGCGCGGCCTTGGTAGGAGCCGCGGGATCTTGGGCATTGGAAATTCCCAGGACTAGGCCAACGGAGGCGACCAGTAGGGACAGGCGTATGAAGCGATTCATGAACGAGGAGAAAGCCATTTTGACTTTCGCTGTCCACAGTCGGTCGCGGCCGGACGCGTTCAAATTTCTTTGCTGGGGGGCAAGTCCTCCGAAGAACTCTCCAACCGAGCGAGCAACCGCTGCAGGCGCCGCGGATTCGCAGGGTGACCACTGTCCCCTTCTCGGACTTCGGACAGGCCTGAGTTTAGGGAGATCCGAAGGGCTGCCTTTAGGGACGCAATCTCGCTCAGCCGGAACTCTTCCAGCTTGGGCTCTTCCGCGGCAATCCGTGCGAACCTTCGGGCAAATTCCAGCAACAACGCGCAGGGTTCCCAACATGGAACGCTCGACTTGGATTCCGGCGACTCCAGCGGAACCTCGGGAACACTCCAGCGCCGTCGCCGCAAACAGAAACGCGGATGACACACGGCCTGCGCCACCTCCCCCGCTTGGAAGTCGGAAAGGTCTTGGATTCGTCGATACAATCCAGTTTGACGGGAGGTAAACTCCCGAAAGGAAGTGGCCGGAACTCTGCCGGAGCCTTCAGCAAACCAATCAGCCAGTGCTCCGGGATAGAGTGCATCCAGCGCGAGCTCGAGTTCTTCATCGCTCCGCGCCAACCCGCGCCAACCCCGGCGGAGGTTTGGCGCCGATTTGTTCGGCCGAAAGGCGCCCGAAGCGGTGAAGTCTGCCCAAGTCGCCAGCTCGCTGATTTGGAGCGGTCGCAGTTCGGTTTCCGCACAAGGACCGTCGTCCCGGTGTCGAAGGTCGAAGCCCTCGGGCTTCGGGGAAATAAGCACTTCGATAAATGGCGTCGGGCCGACGAGTTGCTTCTTAAACGCGACCAGCGCGGGGCTGAGAAATTGAGGCATCCGGCGTCCGGACGGTAGTGGCTTGAAGGCTCGTCGGGAAGAACGCGTAACTCCTAGCTATCTATCCGCGGTAAATGATCATCACTCCGAAATCAGCCAGGATTTTTTGTGAACCGAGCTCGACGTAGCTGTAGTTGAGCGGAGTGATGCTCACGATGTTTTCGTCGCCGATTTCGTTAAGGATGCGAGTGACGGCGGCATCAAAATTATCGTGCCCAACTTCTTTGCAATCCGAATGGCGAACAGTTTTTACCCGCATCTTGCGGGTACCGTCTTTGGCCGCCGCCGCTTCCAAAGTGGGCAAGGACTTTTTAATAAGGAGCTCCACCGGCTTTTCGCTGACGGGTACCGAAAAATGCTTTTCTTCTTTCGAGGCGGCCGAGGTATGTGCCGCGATGCCTACCTTGATGTTCCCCGCATCCGGCTGAGGAATCAAAATCGGCTTACCGCAGGCGGGGCAGCCAATCGTTTGGCCAGCCGCGGCGGCCTCGACCTCGAGTTGTTGATGGCAAGAAGGGCATTTGAAGACGATGTCCATAGCGGAAATCCCGGGTAACGACCAACTCATACCCCAGGTTGAGCTCGGTGGGAAGCCCGCGACTGGCCACGTTGCTAAAATCGCGTTTAGGCTCCGGCCTCCGAGTAGCTCGAACTTTTGACTCCCTAAGTACAGCGGACGATGGGCCGCTCCGAAGTGAAACGGCGGTCAACCTTGGGATCGACTCTCTTCGACTTGGCGCTCGCCCACGGACTCGTCCACCGCTAGGTTGATCGCCATGGGCGCTGCCCGACGCTCCTCAGGATTTACTCTTATCGAACTGCTGGTGGTGATCGCCATCATCGCTGTCCTCGCTGGCCTGCTTTTACCCGGTCTCTCCCGCGCAACCGAAGCCAGCCGTCGAGTCGCCTGTCTGGGTAACCTGCGCCAGATTAGCCAAGCCACTCAACTGTACGCCTCCGACCACGCCAATCGTCTTCCCACCCGAGGCGGCACGAATCGCTGGCCCAGTCTGTTGGGGCTGGCCGGGGCAACTCGAGGCGTCCTGGAGTGTCCTACTGATCGGCGGCGCCGGACGGGTAGTCTGACTAACCTGAGCGATCCTCTCGATGTGCCTCGGAGTTTCGTGGGCAATGGCACCAGCGATCTTTTTGTGGAGCGATTATCGGCTGAAGAATACAAGCGCCTTCTGAAAGGAACGTTCGCCGCCTCAGTGTCGTTGGACGCGTTCCCCAAGCCGGCCGAGACCGTCCTGTTCGGCGAAAAGCAGACGGGGGCGGAGTTGCTACTCGTGGAAATCCTGCGCACGGATGTGGATTACCTGAACTCGCTCGCCGAAGGCCGTCACGGCGCCAACGAAGCGACCCCACGGAAAGGGCAAGCCAACTACGCGATGGCCGACGGCTCCGTCCGCCCGTTCCGGTGGGGCACCGTAACTTGCCCGGAGAATTTCTGGGCCGTCTTGGATCAATGGCGAACGAACGCCGCGCTCTGCCATCCGCGGTGAGCTAGTCGCGGACTTGGGGACCTCTCCGGCCTAGCGTTGATCGAGGCGGAAGAAGCCACCCGATTCGAGTGGAGAGGTCATCTGCCTGGCACCGTCCACAACCGCGGGAGTTCCCGGAACGGGTTGCCAGTCCCCGTTCAGAGCCGACGCCCGCCTCAGGACAAAGGCATCGGCCGTATCGATCCAACTTAGGGTGAGCATTCCTTCCGCCACCGATACCGCGAGTGCCGGTGGGGTGGTGATCACCGTCGCCGAAAGTAAGGGCAGAACCAAACGCTCGAACTCCGACCGTGACCGAGATCCCACTAGCCTTTCGACAATGTTTCCCTGGCGATCGATAATGAAGGTCGTCGGGATGGCATCGGTGCCGCCAAACAATTCACTGACGACCGAGTCATGATCATAAACGACGTCGTAGTTGATTCCGTAGGCGGCCGCAAAGTTTCGGACCGTTGTGCGATAGTTCGCATCGACATCGAGGGAGATTCCGACAAAGGCGAGCCCCTCGGGACCGTACTGATTCTGGAGTTCAATGAAGTCAGGGATTTCTTCCCGACACGGAGGACACCAAGTCGCCCAAAAGTTGACGACGACCACTTGGCCGGCGTATTGACTCGATGAAATCATATTCCCGTTCAGGTCGGGAAGGCTCCACGCGGGTGCTGGATTGGGAGGTTCAACGACGACGGATAAGTTGATGTTACCGGCAGCGTTCCCGTAACCATCCACCGCTATCCAGTAGGTCGTCCCGGCGACCGCCCGAAATCGAGCGGCACTCGTAAATAGGCCTCCCGCATCATCGTTGCTTGCTACCGGTTCCAACCATCCCACTTCGGATCCAGTGTAAACCGCCACGACCGTGTCAAACAGACTTCCAGTCGTTGCGACAATCACGTTGGTACTGACCGGAGCGGTCCACTGCCACCACACGGAATGTCCAGGGATGGCGTCGTCGTGAAACGGCTCGAAGGTCTCGACCGATGCGTCCTGATTGTTTCCCGAAGCGGTGGCGGGCAGCTCGGAGCCCAGCACCGCGGCGTTTTCGAAGTTATCGTTGGCCGGACCCTCGGGAAGCCGGCTGATCGCGAACCTGAAAATCCCCGATGTGAATTCGTCCGCCAGAACGCAGAACCAGTACGTGACCCCGGCTTCGCCATAAAAGCTCAGGGAAGGGTTCGTCAGGGTTGGAAAATCTTCGTCCTGGCTGTAGGCGGCAAACAAGAGTTCATCGTTTTCCTTCACGAACACCGCCAACGCCACGTCAAGCGTCGGGTTAGTGGTTCGGATCCATAGCGGCCCGGTGCGATCGCATCGCCATTTCCACCACACGGACTTATCCCACCCACCCCAACTTGCAGCCGGCTCATCGTTCTCCAGGGTCGCCTCGACGACCGTGCCATTTACATTAATGGGCAACAGAAATGGCAATGTGGTCGCGTTAGCTAAATTGTCGTTGGCCGGAGCCGCCTCGAGTCGGGAGAGGCCACTGATTGTGAGAAGGCAACATACGGCGGCAATGAGAGGGTGTTTCATGTCTGACAAAGTTGGCTGAATCTCGTTATCTCCGGTGACTTCGGTCAACCTCGGAATCTAACAAAAGACAGACTTCGAGGCCTTTCATGAACCATTCAAATGGTAGGGATGGCGCGCTGCGCCGTCCCCGGCCCGCGCACAGCTCCGGGCTGGCCCTTCGCAGTGACGCGCAGCATTCACCCATCGCGTTGTTGCGAAAGGACGCGCTTGTGCGCGGGGCCGCCGCAGCGCGGCAGCCCCACCCGGTCCTTGGCCTCGAATCACGTCCGGATTCTGGAGGTCCCTTTGATCGGAAGAGCGTCGAGGAGGGAACGAGGGTAGATTACGTTGGGCGCCGGCACAA
>DLVS01000095.1 GCA_003445095.1 Verrucomicrobiales bacterium | reverse complement strand
CCTCTGTTGTGAGTACGCGTCGCTGTTCTCTGAGGTCTCTTGTCAATGTTTTTGGTTTGTAATTATTTGTTTTTTTTTTTTTTCTAGAATTAGTTGTTTTTTTTTTCAAGCAGTGGTCTTTGTGTCCGTCTCCCGTGCCAGCGACGGCCAGCCGGTGACTGGCCTCGGGCTCGACAACTTCCGCATCGCTTCGTCGGCCGGCAGCATTCTGGATCCGAAGCCAGTCCTCGTCTCCGAAGTAGAATGGGAACCGGCCACCGGTGAACCGGCCGGATGTTACCGACTCTCGATCGAGCGGGGCCATTCGGTTACGGATAAGCCCGGGGACGTTTCCCAATGGTCAAAAGGCGAGACGTATTCGTTTGGCGTACAAGTTCGGATTTTCGAAACCCACCAGATCGATGGCCGCCCCGTCCAAGTACCGGTGGACTGGGGGCAAGTGGTGCTCGCGATCGAGAGCCTGGGGACTTGAGACTCGAACCAAGTCTGAGCAGCCCCGCTGAAGCAGAGCCTCCACCACCGATGGAAGCTCTCCGGATCCAAGCGGAATCTAGCCGGCTCTCCCGTGCCTCACTCAGCCGGTCTCGCGGTCGCGGCCGACGTCGCGACGGGGTGTGCGGCGAGATAAGCATCAACGTCCGGCGTAACGATGAGCGTGCCCCACATCAGCGTCCAGTGGCCCGGGAAGGTACAGACATACTCGTATTCTCCCGGAGAAGCCGGAGCCATGACTTTGAGAGTTTGGCGCTGTCCGGCTTCGAGTAAGCGGGTACCGGCAATGATGTTTTGATTGTCCGGGATGTAAGAACGCCCCTGGAAATCAAGCTGATCGGGTTTCATCGTGGACGCCAGATTCGCCACGGTTTCGCGGCTGCCGGGACGCACAAACACCAGGTTATGGGGCATGAAGTCATCGTTCTCGAGGATGATTTCGAAGGGCTTGCCAGGCTCGACCACGAGGCGCGGCGTGTCGTACCGCATTTGCTCTCGGACCGTGCGCAAAACAAACACCGCTACTCGCAGTTCGCGGAGTTCTTTCCGCAAGGCGGCCGCTTGATCTGCGGGGAGGTAGCCGGCGAGGTCATTCGCGGTTTGCACCGTCTCGACGAAATCCTGCGACGTGCGATCGGCCGCGGGAACATTTCGAGCCCAGCGGACGAGCGCCTGCGCCGTACTGCCGGCGGTGTCTTTGGGCCAAGTGACTGGAGGAAGAACTCGCAAAGCCCGCGCCGTGACGGGGACTTGTTCCCCCTTCGCGATCAGCGCAGCCAGGGCCGTGAATATCGCTTCAGGCTCGCTGTTCATGCTCACGCTGGCGCGAATCGCGGCTCGGCGTAACGCGGCGAGCGAATCCCCGCCAACCGTTTGACGAGCATTGGGAGTCGGCGCTGGATTGGCCGCCTTTTTGAAGACCTCGCGGCGATTGCCATCCAGGATCACTAGAGTGTATCCGTCGAGGCGTTTTCCCAGGTCCCCGTCGGTGCGGTTCCACACTTCGACGGCTTCGATAGAACGCTCGCCGCCCAGATCTAATTCCCACCAAGGATTGTCCTCGAACTCCTTCGAGTGGGTCTGTGAAGCATTGCCATAGGCGCCGTCGGTGTTGCCATCGATGGCCCGACTGGCCTCGCCGCTGTACAGCGTGCTCGACTGTTGCGCTCGGCCCTGAGGCGCGATGTTTTGACCGCCGCTGAAGACCTGTACTTCCGCGAGGGTCAGAGTGCCTTTTCGAGGCAGTTCAATCCGCACAAATCGCCCGTCACTGCCCGGCTTCGCCTTCGCGGCGCTGACCAGGTCAGGTGGAAGTTCGGAAAGCAGCGGCTTGACCTTGGCCAGCGCCTTGGCTCGGAAATCCGCATCGTTCAAGAGCGGGATTCCATTGAGAAGCTCGGTAAGCGCCGCCGGAGATTTTGAGGCTTCGGACCAAATGGAATCAAAGGAACCATCCGCCACCGCGCGCGCGGCCCACGCCGCTTGCCGAACTTCGGCAGACTCGCCACTCGTGCTGAGCGCCTCCAGCGTTGGCCGGACCGCGCGAAGGTCTGCCGCCGACTGCAGGGGCAATTGCCGCGCAAGATTAGCGCTCGTGACTGCGTCGGATTTGCCAACTGTTTTCAACGCCGCGAACAGCTCAGCGAGTCGCGTGGTCTTGCGCTCCTTTGCCAAACCGTCGAGCGCGGTGACTCGATCCGCGTCCGTGGCGTCAGGCCGCACCAGGACCGCTTCGAGAACGGCGGGATTGCTCGGCAACTTGAGCAAGTCCGGAGTGGCAACACTCTTGACCAAGTACTTCACGCCGGCGGGATTGTTGACGGCGATCGGCTGACCAGCGGCAACCGCGGCGCGCCACCAAGGTTGAAGCTGGCGTAACGTCTCCTTGAGGCAGTAATCGAGATAGTAATCCGTCGGTTGCTTTAGGACGGACAGGGCGACGTCAGCCGCGGCGGCGGTGCGATAAAAGCTGGCAGCGCGAACAGCTTCGAGGCGCACGCGCGGAGAGGGGTCCTCGGCGATCGTTTGGAACCGGGCCAACGAATCGGGGACGCGGTCACGCCAGTAGCACAGCACGCGGGCCGCGGCAGCGCGGGCTCGAGGTTCGGGCGATTTGAGCATCCGGCTCAGCAGGTCGACATCGACGATGTTATGCCACTGATGCACCCAGAGCGCCTCGGCGAGGTGGTGTTGGTAGGCCGGGTCCTTAGGGTCGAGTGCCGCCACCCATTTCTTCACGGCCGCAACAACTTGAGCCGAATCGCGTTCGCCGAGTTCGATCTTGGCGAGTTCGCGGGTGCCATTCTCAGGCTCCTTGAGCAACTCAAGGAGGGCCTCAATGGGCTGACCATCGATCTTCGCCGGCTTCAACAACGGCCGACCTTCATAAGTAATGCGGTAAATGCGGCCGTGGGTCTTATCGCGATTGGGATCGCGCAAGTGATGTTGCATGTGACCGATCAGCGGCTTGTGCCAATCGGCGAAATAGAGCGCGCCGTCAGGCCCCACGCTGATCGCGATCGGCCGGAAGTTCGGGTCGGTTGAGGAAATCAAGTTGGGTAACGTCTCACCGCGCAGGCCCGATCCCTCCTCGCTGACCTTCACGTTGTAAATTCCTTGGAAGCTAATGACATTCAGGTTCAGGAAATTCCCCTGAAGTTCCTCGGGAAAGTGGCGGCTACTGATGATTCCGGTCGCTGGACAGGGGCGCGAGGGTCGATCCCAGAACTGGTTCATTCCGGGATGCTTCGCCGGGTAGTCGATATAGCCGCTGAAGGCCGGGGCGAAGTAGGTGTTGTTGCCGGTGGCGTCCGTGACCAAGTCGTTGCCCCAGTAGTCAAAGACGCGGCCATGAGGATTGGCGAAGTTGTAGGCGATGTAGGTCTCAAACTTCCCGGTGCGAGGCTCGAAGCGGTAGATCGCCGCGTCGTCATTGCGGACAGGCCCGAGGGCCGTCTCAACCTGCGTCCGATGGAACACGCCGTCGCTCAAGTAAATCGAACCGCCGGGATCGAGACAAATGGCGTTGGCCGTGTGATGGGAGTCGGCGGAATCCATCCCCATCAACACGCGCTCCTTCCAGTCGGCTCGCCCATCACCATCCGTGTCGCGGATGAACCAGAGATCCGGCGCCTGCATCAGCAACACGCCGTCTTTGTAGAATTGGAATCCGGTCGGGCAATTCAGTCCGCCGATGAACGGGGTCATCTTATCGGCGCGGCCGTCGCCATCGGTGTCCTCGAAGATCAGCAGGCTATCGCCAATCTTGCTGTCAGGCGTGCGCTCAGGATAGTTCGGCCAGACGGCGACCCAGAGGCGATTCTTGGTGTCCCACGCCATCTGCACCGGGTTCGCGAGTTCGGGGAACTGCTCTTCGCTGGCAAATAGATTCACCTTCATCCCCGCGTGGACGCTCATCTTGCTGATCGCCTCCTCGCCGCCGAGGAACTTGTACGAGCCGTCATCGTTGGGGCCGGGCTTGTTGGTAGGGACTGGCGTCACCGCCGGCAGGTTGCTGTCGTCCACTTCGGGGTCACCGCCCTGCGCGACGCCCCAGACGCGTTTGTCGCGGTTGGCCGTCAGCGTATCGCGCACCGACATCTCCTCCTGCATCACCTTATAGTTCGAAATGTACGGTGCCGGGGCATTGCGGTCCGAAACGAAAGCACCCTTGCCGGGCTGGTACGCCAGAGCGGACCGTCCGCCATACACGTTGTAACCGTCCACGGTGCGATAGCGGGCATGCCATTCAGCGTTCTTGTCATTGATGGCGGCGCGAAGGCGTTCGTAGTTGCCCGCCGGAGCGGGTTCGCCGAAAACGCCCCGGAACAGAACCGGCGCCAGAACACGGTTGCCTTCTTCAGTCAGCAAGAAGCCGTTCACCGTCAGCGAACGTCCGGCCTTGGCAGCGTCGGCATAGAGCTGTTGCGACGGAGTGAAGAGGTCCACGAACTGAACGCCATTGGCTTGCGCCACTTCGGCCATGGCGTCGGTGTAGAGCTTGAGGTTGGCATTGATCGGGGCCGGATCAGGAAAGTTGGGGTCTTGATGTCGCTCGGCGGCAACGGGCGAGACGAGCACGAGGCGAGGCGAAGCTTTGCCGGAATAATTGGTCGCCTTCGTGTCTTGCAGGAATTTGGCGAGGTCGGCCTTGAACTTGGGCAGCCCGCTCGCGCCCTTGAACGACTCGTTGTAACCGAAGAACGCGAGGATCACGTCGGCTTGAACTTTCTTAAGCCAATCGTCCGGTGAGCCGAAATTCTCCGAACGATGGCGCGTGACGACTTCGTCACCCGCGACGGCTAGGTTGCGGAAGACGAGCTTTCGGTCGGGATACTTGGCGTTCACCAGCGTTTCGAAATACCCGTCGTGTTGCATGCGGTCCGCGAGCGCGTTGCCGATGAGCGCCACGTGGTCGCCGGGCTGGAGAGCCAGGGCGGCAGGAGTTTGACCAAAAGCAGTGAAGGTGCCCAAGGCGATGACGAAAAGAAGAGCGACGTAATGCATGACCGAACTTTGAAGATAAATCGGCCCGGTGCCAGGTTGAAAGCCCCAAACAGCGTAGGCCGCTCATCGGCTCATTGGTTCGTCGGCCAGAAAACTCTGAACCAGGGGAACTAATCCTGAAGACCGCCGGTCCGATACGCCTAGGTCGATTCGCCGTCGAACGTTTCTTCTGGCTTGCCGTCTCACGAAGGGGTGCGCTGACTCCCAACGCATTCTCCGAAAGGGCCAACGATGTCAGGAAGCAACTGGATCAAATTCAACCGCGGTTGGTGGTCTCCTTATTTGCTTTGCATTCTCACAGCCGCTTCAGCGACGCCAGAATCGCCCAATCTCCGCCGGCCCGACTTGACCGGCACCGTTCGGGACGAAGACGGAAAACCCGTAGCCGCGGCGAGTGTGTTCATTTACACCGCCGGACCGAAAGAAGGCGTCGGGATCCTGTGTCCATCTTGCTACGCCGATTGTCGTAAGCGGACGCGAACCGACGGCGACGGCCATTTCAAAATCGAGAGTTTGGACCCGGCCCTCCAGTTTCGGTTGCTCGTCGTCGCTCGCGGTCATCGACCTGAGTTCGTTGGGAAAGTAGACCCAGCTAAGCGTCCCGTAGAAGTCACGCTCGCACCTGGGAAAACGGACGTCAGCCCCGATCTGCAGGTGAAAGGAAGAGTCGTCGATTCTGAAAGAAAGCCGGTCTCAGGCGCGGTCATCAGCATTCGCGAAGTGAAGCGCGGCGAATCCACTCAATACGGCGGCAACGAGGATATCGATCGGGTTGCCGTTTCGGACGACGAGGGGCTGTTTGTCGTCAACGGAGAAAATCGCTTCGATGCCGTGGGAGTGGAGATCGAAGCGCGTGCTCTGGCGAAGGGAATATTCCACGAGTTGGCGACCGGCGGAAAAATTCATGAGTTGCAACTGACCGAAGGCGCGGCCGTGCACGGGCGCGTGATCAAGAATGGAAAACCGCTCGGAGGGGTAGAAATCGGGATATGCGGCGCTGATCGCACGGCGGAAGAGTATGTGGGTGATTTCTCGGTCGGGACTGACAAGGAAGGTCGGTTCTCCTTGGGTAACTTGCCCCCCAATCGCGACTACTTCGTTTACGCGAAAATGAGCTCGCTCGCCGGGAAGGACTCCCTGCCGGCGCGACGGGTGAAGCTCAAGCGAGACGCGTCGTCGGAAGATTTGGGAGACCTCGCAGTGTCGCCCGGATTCACACTGACGGGTCAAATCCAACTAACCGATGGGAACTCAGTGCCGCCAAAAACTCGGCTATTGCTCTCGCGTGATGAGGCCTGGGACTCCGCGCAGACGGAAGCCGACGAACGAGGCCGCTTTACCTTTCGCGGCGTCCCACCGGAGAGCTTCGGGCTGTCCGCTCGAATCAAAGGTTATCGGTTATCGGCCCGCAACCGCAGCCTCGATACGATGAACCCCTTTCACCTCGTCGGCGTAATCAAGGCCGACAAGACCGACCTGATCCTCGAGTTCGAGCCGGAGAAGAATCCCAGCCCTCGCCTCGGAAACTACGTGGAAATGCGCCAAGAACCCCTCCTTGGTGCAGAACTCGTCAAGAATCGCGTCGGCGATATCCAGGTTACTGGCACGGTGTCGGACGCCGAATCGGGCAAGCCGATCAAGAGGTTCACGATCACCGAAGGGCGCGCCGGAAATTTTCCGCAACCCACTCAATGGTTCCCCGCGCGGCAAACCGAAGGCGCCAACGGCAAGCTCGACTTATTCCTGAATCGACACGGCAGCGCTCCGGTCATCCTGGTGGAAGCGGAAGGTTACCTACCTCAAGCTTCAGGCGCGATCACGGGCGCCGAAACGAACCTGGCCTTCGCCCTTAAGAAAGGCGTTGGGCCCAGCGGAGTGATCCTGAAACCGAATGGTGAGCCGGCTGCCGGTGCCACCGTTTACCTCGCGGACATGCAAAACGGCGTTTACGTCCAGGACAAAAGCATGAAGGTGCAGGACCACATGTACCAGGGCCT
>DLVS01000648.1 GCA_003445095.1 Verrucomicrobiales bacterium | reverse complement strand
ATCGAAGAAGCCCGTCGCGATGCAATGCGCACCTCTCCCGAAAGTCCGCCAACGACACAATTCTCCAGAGACTGTACCAGAGGGAGTCGCTCCGCCGGACTCGATTCCACCGAAAGTCCGCCGCCAGTCTCTCGGTCTCGGGTTCTGCGCTGGGTAAACCCGAGGAATCAACCTTGAAACGAACCGCGAGCGGAAAACACTCCGAGGCCGCTTGTCCGGCCTCTACCAGTCCTCCGGGCGTACCGCCGACGATCAGACAAAACACCGCCCCCGCCCCGCGTTTGGCCTTGAATGCCTTCGTCTCAAGATCGACCCAAGGTGAAGCGACCGCCGCGGGGGAGCAGATGACGATCAGTCTCTCTGAAGAGGACAGTGCGTCGCGGATGTGTTGCGTAAGGTCCGGCACCGCGCCCGAATCAGTTTCGTCCCGAAATACGCGGCGAAATGGCGCTGGCGGCAACAGCCTGCCGTTGATCGAGAATCCTGTGGGGAAACGGTAACGCTCCAGTTCTCGCTGCAACCATATCGCCCACTTTTTGTCATGGTGGCTGTAGCTGATGAAGGCAGCGTATCTGCCCGTATTAGGACCTTTGCCTGCGGTTTCGGATGACGGAGTGCTCATCTTGAAGGCAAGGCGCCTTTTATCAGGCATGCCAGTCCGTGATTTCCTAACCGTTGAAGGCAAACCTCACAATGCTTATCGCCACGACTCGGGCCCAGGAGAATTACTGATCGAGCAGCCACGAAAGGATGCCTTCTGAATTTCGGGTTCGTCAAAGGGCCGACCGCGACCACACCCACTGCACTGCGTGACGGCGATAGTTGTTGCTCGGCACCGATGGGCATCGGTTCGCTCCTTCTCCCTGTCTTGATATCTAAGTGGGACGTCTCTACGGTCTGGCTCATCGTCATTGCCATGGCTTAGTTCAGTGTCTCCAGCCTTCAATTCTGACTCACCACTCCCTTGCGCAACTTCTCAATGTCCCTGGCCCTCTGCGGCCTGATTTCTCCCTGCGTCACTTATGGCCAGGCCGACCTCGGATTCTTAGAGAGCTCTCCCGGCGACTATATCGGAGGAGGAGCAACCTACTTCTCCACCAACCGGCTCGACATCGCCGTTACAACTTCCGACGAGTCTCTTCTGACGCTCAATTTCTTGGGATGGGTGATCAACCTGGCTGCGCCGCTATGGGAGACGCTGAAGGTTGGCGTCTATCCCAATGCCATTCGGTATCCGTTCAATGGAGAGCAGTCCGGCTTGTCGATATGGGGTAACGGCCGTGGCTGCAATACCGTCTGTGGAGAGTTTGAGATCCACGAACTGGATCGCGGACCCGACGGCACCGTCGAACATCTATGGGTGACGTTTACCCAACACTGCGAGTGCTTTATGGCTCCGCTGAAGGGTGACATCCGTATCAGCTCCCGCACGGCCCCAGCCGGGCCCGAACCGCGGACTCTCCGAGTACCCCGCGACTACCCGACGATCCAGAGCGCTATTGACGCTGCCGGGGTCTATGGGGACACGGTCGTGGTGTTGCCGGGAATCTACCGGGAGACGGTCTTCTTTCGGGGTAAGCGAGTCCTCGTGACCAGCGAGCAAGGACCGGAGGTGACCCGGATTCAACCACCGACAGGAGCGGTCGCGGTGGTCATCAATTCCGGCGAAACGCGGGAAAGTGAACTTCGGGGCTTCACCCTGGAAAATGGCGCTGGTGGGATCGAAATCGGCGGTTCAGAGCCGACGGTCACTGGCAATGTCATCATCAACAACGGCTACGGCATCAACTGCGGGTTCGCCAGTCCGCTGATCCGGAGTAATCGGATCGCGAACTCGACCATCCGGAACGGACCCTTTCAGGGAGCTGGAATCTATATTGGCGGCGCTGCTGCGGCAGTCGTGGAAGCCAATCTTATCGAGGGCAACGCTCACGGTCTCATCCTCTGGTCGGCCGGAACTCCCACCATCCGCAATAACATCATCCGACAGAACGCGGGCGACGGAATCGGCATGGTGAATAGCTCGGTGCCGGACATTGTACAGAACGTGATCGCGCGCAATGCTGGTTTCGGGATCCAGTGGGGCGGCGGCGGTCCCAATCGGATCGCGTTCAACACGATCGTGGAGAATGGACCGAATGGTGGCGCCGGAATTTTCGCCTTCCCCATGAATCGGGTGACGATTGAGAACAACCTGATCGTTGGCCGCGTGCCTTTTCTGTGCGGTGGACAGCCGGACGGCACCGGCGTCTTCCGCTTTAACAACGCCTATTCCCCGGAGGGAAGCCATTATGAGGGCGGTTGCGCGAATCTGGTGGGATTCGAGTCCAACATTTCTGAACCTCCGAAATTCTTGGATGCTGCCTCAGGCGATTACCGCTTGCAGCGGGGATCCTCCAGTATTGACGCTGCGCACGACGGGAGTCCGTGGGAATTCGACATAGTCGGGAATCCGCGCGCAGCGGACGGTGACGGGAATTTGGAAGCCCGTCCTGATTTGGGGGCGCTAGAGTACGTTCCGGGGCCGCCGCGCGCCGTCACCCGGTTCCAGGTCAACTTGACTCCCACCATCGTGAATCTCCAATGGGAGCCTTTCGATGATGCTGACGAGTATGTGGTTGGCCGAAGCACCACCCGCGGGGGGCCCTATGAGATCCTCGCTTCGGTCGCAACCCCGAACTTTGCCGATCGGTCCTGGGTTGCCGACATTATCTATTATTATGTCGTGGCGGGGAGAAATCAGTTCGGTACCGGCACCTACTCGACGGAGGCAGTCGTCCGCCCGGGAAACCGCCCGCCGAAGGCGCAGGACGATTTTGTGACAGTCGATGAAGACAACGAGGTGACGATCGCTCCGCTTCTAAACGACAGCGACCCCAACGGCGATACGCTTAGTATCCACCTCGTGTCCCTCCCGCTGGATGGGACAGTTTCGGACAACGGTAACGAGTTCCGCTTCATCCCAGCTCCCAACTTCTTCGGCACAACTTCGTTTACCTACTCGGTGGACGATGGTCGCGGCGGCACCAGCCTGGGAACTGTGGTCGTGGTGGTTCGGCCCGTGAACGACCCCCCAGAAGCCGTGCCCTATTGGTTCACCGCCCAGGCAAACCAGTCGGAGACTTGGACCGTCAAGGGATTGGATGTCGATTCAGTGGTGCTCAATTATTCGTTGAAGGTCCCGCCCCAACACGGAATCGCCTGGATTGACCCGGCTACCGGCGAATTCTCGTACCGTCCCGCGTGGGGATTTATCGGTCAGGATCAGGTTAGTTACGCAGTTTCGGACCAGGATAGCGTCGGCTCGTCCGTCCCGATCACCATCCAGGTTCAAGGCTGGCAAGATGTCGATGGGGACGGCATGGGCGACGGTTGGGAGAACCTTTGGGATCTAAACAATCCCCTGGCAGATCCAGACGGCGACGGAATCTCCAATCGCGATGAATACCTGGCGAATACCTCGCCCCGCGATGCGAACTCCAAGCTTCGAGTGCTGACCATCGAATTCGCTGAGGACGGACGCTGCTTCCTGTCCTGGGCCTCCGTTGGCGGTACCCGATATCGCATCCTCTCCGCGGATTCCGCTAACACTGCCCCCCTGGACTTCCGGGAGGTACTGCGGCCGGCGTTGGAAGAGATGGATCCAGGGACCGCCGGCCAACCATCCGTCCAGACTTTCATAGACACTCGTCCTCCGCCAACTTCCGGAATCCGGTTCTATCGGGTCCAGGTCGTCCAATGACCGGCGGGGAGGAATGGCGGTTTGTCCAACTTGGAGAAAGATAAGTCGGAAGATACCCCCTCCTCCATTCATGCCGGCTTAGTCTGCCTTGGTGTTAGCAGCCGATTCGGAGAACGAGCCCAGGCCGGAAGCGTATCCATCCTATGCTACTGGAAACCTGAATGGAGGCTGACGCCCGGTCCGGATTTCACGCTGGCTTTCTGCTCCTCGCCGTCGCCACATCTACCGACAGATGCTCCCCGCCGATTCTCTGCTAATTCTTCTCCCACATGCGTGAGACGGCCAGTTTCAACAACCCAACCACACCGATCAAATGAGCGCACAAATCGAACCGAAAGTCGCCGTCATTCCGCCACAATACGACGCAGGTCTCGCTGGAACGATGATGGTAATCGTTCACAATGGGAACCCGGGCTCGACGGCAAAACTGATCAACGACGATTCGTGGACATTTGAATTTGATTTGCCCTGGGGAGCGACGATCAAACCGACGAGCCTAACGGTTCTCGTTAATTCAGCCTCCGGAACTTTGACCGCGGCCGACTTTCGGTTGACCTGGCACAGCGGTCAGCCGCGGATTGCCATTCAATTCGCCAGTAGCCCAAAACACTTTCCACCCGGTGAAGGTTTTGGCTTTCTGGCAACCTTCCAGGCGCCGGCCGGACCTGCTTTCGGAATGGTCGCGGCGTCCGGGTCGAGTGCCGCGAAACGATTGGCCCCAATCGTCCCAAGCTTCACACCCGTGGCGTTTTTAGCACCTCCACCCACCACCAACGTGCCGCCAGGAACAAGCGTCAATGTCGGTGGGGGTTCGACCGTCAATGTGGGCAACAATTCCAACGTGACTACCGGTTCAGGTTCGACGGTGAATGCCGGACCCGGTTCGACCGTGGTCGTTTCTCCCGGAACCAATGTCGTTCTGCCGCCAGGGACTAATGTCTCAACGCCCAGCTCCAGCCTCCCTAGCGGACCGAACTTCCTGCAGATCGCGGCGCTCAAGTGGTACGAAGCGGCAGGTACGCAACGGATCACGCTCTCCGGACCTCCCGAAGCGCTCGTCTTCGACGGGCGATACGTTTGGACAGTGCTTTCCGGCATGGGGCGCCTCGCACGGATCGAGCCACCTACGGGTGCCGTGATCGAGGTGACGCTGACGGGGTTGACCAATCCGAACCGAGCCCTTCAGGCGATCGTTTTCGATGGAGAGCAATTCTGGGTGTCGGGGCCGGTTGGCGGTGTGGTATCCGATCCGACTGGCACGTTGTTGCCAGACACCCTGCCGCCATGCGCGCCTCGGTGCCTGACTTTCGACGGGACATCGGTCTGGGGTGCGGCCGGCGGAAACATTTTTCAGATTTCCCGATCCGCGGCGGGCCAACTGGCAACGGGAATGCAGTTTTCGACCGGCGGTTATCCTCCGGTGGGGCTCGTCTTTGACGGAACGAATCTTTGGATCGCGAGTGCTGCCGGTTCTGTGGGGCAATTATTGAGCATTCGCGCCGACACGGGACAGGTCAGCCTTCAGCAATCATTGGCCTACGCTCCAGGCGGCCTGGTCTTCGACGGTCAGGATCTGTGGCTCACCGACTCATACCATCACGTGGTCGAGAAGCGAGGGCGTGATGGCAGTCTGATCGGTCGTTATTCAACAGGGCTTCAGCCGACGTCCCTGCTCTTTGACGGAGCTCACGTTTGGGTGGCGAATCGTTACGGCTCAAGTGTCACAAAACTGCGCGCAATCGATGGAGTCGTGATCGGCACTTTTGCCACCGATCCGGAGCCGATTGCGCTGGCCTTCGACGGCATCAACATCTGGGCGGCATCGAGTCTGCGCCGGTCGTTAACGCGACTGTAGGCAGTGGAATTCGAAATGCGCCGAGTTAGTGGTTGCCATGCTCCGCTAGTCTCGAGCGAAGTAGGCAGCAACCGCCGCGACCTGCTGGTTGATGAAAGACTCGACCTAGCTTCCAAAGAAGCCATGCGCGTCATTTTCCGCCGGACACGTCATTACGTACCGAGTCCCTCGCGACTTTTTCGGGAGGTCTTATCCCCTAAAGCGGCTCACGAGGAACAAGCTCGCAAATCCAACGGCGGCGAGAGCGGATGCGGAAGGCTCCGGAACAACCTGAAACTGAAGTCCTTCGAAGTTCGAGTCCTTTTCGAATGTCGGGACAGGTGTCGTGGAGCTCGAAAGGCAACAAATCGTGACCTGTCCTTCGAGCCAACCCGATCGAGTTGTGGCCTCGGCCCAGGTTGGCCCGGTGGTGGAGTCCCAAGCCAGGACAACCAAATTGGCCGAGCTGCCCACGGGACTGCCCGGCACCTGCATGGCTCCGGCATAAAAGATCCCATCAAATGTCAGGGCTACCCCACCTTTGCCATTGCGCGACAAGGTGTTTCCTGTGGCAGCGTCAATGATTTCGACTCGGCCGACGAACCTGGATGCAGGATTTCCCCACTGATCCAGAATGAATGGCTGAGTCGTCGTGCCCGGCAGGAAGTAATTGTTGAGGGCGCCAAACCAACCTTGCGCCGATGCACGCGAGAACATGGTCAACAAGCCCAGCGCGATCAGAACCGGAGGTTGCACGAGAGATGCTGAAACTAGCGATGCGACTTTCCAACGGCAAATGTTCGGGTTCGGCGTGTTGTGCGTACGGCGCGGGACGAACGAAAAAGGGGGCTCATTGACCGCCTCACCTCGGTCGTCGGATGACGCGGTCGAGAGGCATGACAAGCCCTAGGCCTTGGTGATGGGATGAGGCCTGGCTAGCGACTGTGGCTTCCAATACCGTCCAGCGCGCAACTGACTTTGAAGCCGGAGTCGCCCCGATTCCGAGAAGTAAGTCGAGGCTATCGGGCGCCTGGCTTCCCCCCTACGAACGACGCCGGCGCTTCACGTTGAGCTGAGTCAGCGAATGCAGCAACGCGGCCTGAACGGTAGCATGCTCGTCTCCGCCTAACTTGTCGGCCAGGCGTGCTTCGGCTCGTTTGCGGGCTTCTTCGGCCTTCGTCTCGTCAATGTCGTCCGCCTTGATCGCCATGTCGGTGAGGATGGCTACCCGTTCACCCGTGATTTGGACAAAGCCCTGACCGACCGCGAGGAAGTGATCGTGACCATCCTTGCGAGCACACACTTCACCCGCCGATAACTCGGTCATCAGCGGGATGTGCATCGGGTACACTCCCAGCTCACCTTCGACGCCAGGAAGCGTGACCATATCCACGTCTTCGGAATAGATTTTCGCCTCGGGCGTGACGATTTCGAGTTTGAGAGTGGCCATGGGATTTAGTCCTTTATCCTAATCTCAATCTTACTCTTACTCTTTGTCCAAAAGGAGGAGGAGGAGCGGGATCATGATTAAGACTAAGATCGAGAACGAGCGTCATTCCTTAATCTCTTCGATTCCGCCCTTCATGTAGAAATTGTTTTCACCCACATCGTCGTGTTTGCCTTCCAGGATTTCTTTGAAACCGCGGACGGTGTCCTTGATGGCCACCTGCTTACCCGCGCGTCCCGTGAACACTTCCGCGACGGAGAACGGCTGGCTGAGGAATTTCTGAACTTTGCGGGCGCGGAAAACGGTCAGCTTGTCTTCCGGCGACAACTCGTCCATGCCCAAGATCGCGATGATGTCCTGCAAGTCCTTGTACCGCTGCAGCACTTTTTGCACACCGCGAGCCACTTGATAATGCTCCTCACCGACGACGTCAGGTGAGAGAGCCTTCGAGCCGGAAGCGAGAGGATCGACCGCGGGGTAAATGCCCAGCTCCGCGATCGAACGCTCGAGCACGATGGTGGCATCGAGGTGCGCGAAAGTGGTCGCGGGCGCAGGATCGGTCAGGTCGTCCGCCGGCACGTACACGGCCTGCACTGAGGTGATAGAGCCCTTCTTGGTGGAAGTGATGCGCTCCTGCAAGTTGCCCATCTCGGCGGCCAAGGTGGGTTGGTAACCGACCGCCGACGGCGTGCGGCCCAGCAACGCAGACACCTCTGAACCGGCCTGCGAAAAGCGGAAAACGTTATCCACGAACAAGAGCACGTCTTGGTTCTTTTCGTCGCGGAAGTATTCGGTGACCGCCAAGGCCGAAAGCGCGACCCGAAGACGAGCGCCCGGAGGTTCATTCATCTGGCCGTAAACCAGCCCGATCTTCGAACCTTCTTGAATGATCGGCATGCCGTTTTCACCCAGCTTCGGATGCCCCTTTTCATCCTTCTCCGTCTTGATCACGCCGGCCTCGATCATTTCGTTGTAGAGGTCGTTGCCTTCGCGGGTTCGCTCACCGACGCCGGCGAACATGGAAATGCCACCGTGAAGCTTGGCGATGTTGTTGATCAGTTCGAGGATGACAACCGTCTTGCCCACGCCGGCGCCACCGAAGGCACCGACTTTGCCACCTTTGAGGAACGGGCAAATCAAGTCGATGACCTTGATCCCAGTGTGAAGAATCTGGGGACTCGTGGACTGATCCGCCAAGGGGGGCGCCGGCCGATGAATTGGCGAATACTTGTCAGCGGGCACGGGGCCGCGTTCATCCACGGGTTGGCCCGTGACGTCGAGCACGCGGCCCATGACGCCTTCGCCGACGGGCACCGAAATCGGGGCTCCGGCATCGATGACTTCGTAGCCGCGCTTGAGCCCCTCGGTGCTGCTCATCGCTACCGCGCGGACCCAATTGTCGCCGAGATGCTGTTGCACTTCGAGCGTCAGTTGAGTGTCCTTTTGGCCGCCGACGCTGAAGGCCACGGTCAGCGCATTGTAGATGGCGGGGAGCTTCTCGGGAAACTCGATGTCCACCACGGGGCCGATGATTTGAACGATTTTACCTTTGTTCATGACGCGACGAGGAAATTAAGTTCGAACTGCAATATAACTTTTGGTGAGACCGAAGAGTCGTTCTCGGATGATTTGGCAATCAGGGAACAACTGCTGCATTTCACGGAAGGTTAACAAACGGACTTCAGCCAGGAAGGCTCGCACTTGCTCGCGAGTCGGCCGAGTGAGCCAGCCCCACACCGTACACCAGCGCAGCAAATGCCGCTGCACGCCTTGGGAAAACCAATGCACGAAGGGCGCGATCAAGTGGGGCTCGATGGGGAAACTGCGCGCCGGAGTTTGAATCCAGAGTTTGCGGGCGACGCGGCGTGCTTCCTGAGCGAAGGCTTGCTGGTTCTCCCAGGTACTCAGGTGCTCGATCACGCTATTGGAGTAGGCGACTTCAAAACTGCGGTCGGCAAATTCGAGCCGTCGCGCGTCGCCTCGGCGCGTGCGGAACTGGGGCTCGTAGCGCTCCAACCCGGGCGGGACGTCGACATTGATCACCAGGACTGGAAACGGGACGCCGGCTTGGGCCCAAACCCACGGATACCCTCCGATATCCAACACCTCCGTTTGCCCGGACGGACGAACCGTTTCGAGAAACTGCGCCATGCGTCGCCGCCGAAACCAGGGCGAGATGCGATTGTAGAGGCTCTGAATGTTCATGGGCAATTCGACCTCTTAGCCAAGGGCCATTTGGGCGGTCGTGATTTCCAAGAGCTCGTTAGTAATGCTAGCCTGCCGCATCTTATTATACTCGAGCGTCAAATCTTTGATGATCTGCTTCGCATTGTCGGTCGCGTTCTTCATCGCGACCATGCGGGCCGAGTGCTCCGAAGCCTTGGCCTCCTGTAGGAATTGAAAGACCTGATAGTTCAGGTAGTGCGGCAGCAAACTTCCGAGGACCTCACTCGACCCTGGCTCGAAGAGATACTCCTGGCCTTCGGTCTGGGGCAAGGCTTCGCCGGCGCTTTCACCCGTCAAGTCGGCCTCGAGCCGCTTAATTTCACCCAGGGGGAGTAGGGTTCGGACCTCCGGCTTCTGAACCAGTGTCGAGACGAAATTGTTATACGCGACATCAACTTGATCGACTTTTCCTTCCAGAAACAAATCTTGAGCAAACCGCGAAATCGTCCGGGCCTCCGCGAATGCCGGGGTATCGCGATAAGTAAACTCCGCCGCGAGGTCGCGCTTGAGCCGAGCCACAAACTGAGCGCCCTTTTTGCCGGCGCAGATATAGAGCGTCGTTTGATCGAAACGGGCCGACTCACGCAGCAGGTTGGTGTTGAGTGCGCCGCAGAGGCCCTTGTCCGTGGTGATCAGAAGCAACCCTCGGCGTTTGACCTCACGCTTCTCCATCAACGGGTGGGTGAACTCACCGGCTCCAGCGGTTGCCGCGGCCAGTACTTCGTTCATCAGTTGCGCATACGGTCGTCCCGCCAAGGCTGACATCTGCGCCTTGCGCATCTTCGCCGAGGCCACCATTTGCATGGCCTTGGTGATCTGCGCCGTGTTCTTGATCGACTTGATCCGGCGGCGTATGTCGCGCGTGCTGGGCATGGCAGGTCAGACGGAATCCTACAGGGCGACTCAGCGGTAGCTTTGCTTGAACTCAGTGATGGCGGTCTTGAGCTCGGCACCCAGTGCGTCGCTGAAAGCCTTTTCCTTGCGAATCTTTTCGAGAACCGCGGCCTTTCGGCTGGCCAAGAAGTCGCTCAACTTCGTTTGGAAATCTTTCACTTTCTCAACGGCGACATCGTCAAGGAGGTTGTTCTGCATCGCCCACAGCGTGGCGGCCTGCTGTTCGACGGGGATGGGATTATATTGGTTCTGCTTGAACAGTTCGACGATGCGTTTGCCACGCTCGAGAGTGGCTTGGGTTTTCGCGTCGAGATCTGAACCGAATTGCGCGAACGCCGCCAATTCTCGGAATTGCGCCAGGTCGAGTTTGATGCGCCCGGCGACTTGTTTCATCGCCTTGATTTGCGCAGCCGAGCCGACGCGGGACACGGACAAGCCGACGGAAATGGCTGGCCGAACACCCTGATAGAAGAGGTCCGTTTCGAGATAGATTTGCCCGTCGGTGATCGAAATGACGTTGGTTGGAATGTAAGCCGAGACGTCACCCGCTTGGGTCTCGATGATCGGCAGCGCGGTGAGTGACCCGTTTCCGTTATGTTCGTTAACGCGCGCGGCACGTTCCAAAAGGCGGCTGTGCAGATAGAAGACGTCTCCCGGATACGCCTCACGTCCGGACGGCCGTTTGAGGACCAGGGACACCTGGCGATACGCGACGGCCTGCTTGGACAAATCATCGTAAATGATGAGTGCGTCCATGCCGTTATCCATGAACCACTCACCCATCGATGCTCCCGCGAACGGCGCGAGGTACTGGGCAGCGGCCGGGGCGTCGGCTCCGGCGACCACGACGATGCTGAAATCCAACGCGCCGGCCTTTTCAAGCTCGGCGATGACGCGCGCGACGTTCGACTGCTTTTGGCCGACGGCGACGTAGATGCTGTAGACCGGACGAAATCCAGGGTCGTCCGCATTCTGCTTATTGATCCGCGCCTGGTTGATCATTGTGTCCACGCCGATGGTCGTTTTACCCGTCGAACGGTCACCAATGATCAGCTCGCGCTGGCCACGGCCGATCGGAATCATGGCATCGATGGCCATGATGCCGGTCTGCAGCGGCTGGCTGACGGACTTTCGCTTCACGATGCCCGGCGCAATTTTCTCCATCGGATACATCGTCTCCGCGACGATTTCGCCTTTGCCATCCAACGGGCGTCCGAGCGTATCAACCACTCGCCCTAGCAACTGTTTGCCGACCGGTACGGAAAGGAGCTTGCCAGTCGTTCTAACCTCGGTGCCTTCCTTAATGTTGAGGTAATCGCCCAGGACAATCGCGCCGACTTCGGTTTCTTCGAGGTTGAGCGCGAGGCCGATGACGCCCTGACCAAAGTCGAGCATCTCATTGGCCATGGCGTCAGTGAGGCCCTCGATCTTGGCCACGCCGTCGGAGATTTCGCGGACGAGGCCGACGTTCTGGCGCTGGACCGACGATTTCACGCCGGCGATCTGGGCTTCGATTTCTTGGAGGATATTGCTCATCGATTCGAACTTCGGATTATCAGGAGGAAATAGAGGGGAGAGGGAAAACGTCAGGCAAGGTCACGCAGTTCAGCCAGGCGGCCGGAAATCGAGCCGTCATAAATGTCGCTGCCAACTTTGATCTTCAGTCCACCAATTAAGGCAGGATTGACCCAAAAAGTTAAGTCGAGGCCCGGTCCATATTTGCGCTCGAGGTTGGCTCGAATGTCGCTCATTTGGGCTGGCGTTGTTTCGACGGCGTTTTCAACCCGCGCGGCTCGACGGTCGAGGTCAAGTTTCACCAGGCGCTTGAAGTGCTCGACTATGTTCAGATAACCGCGCGGTTTCGCGCGAAGCACTTGGGTCACCGCTTGGCGAACCTTCGCTTCGTCTAACACCCCGCCAACGCGACAGGCGTTGAACAAATCTTTGCCTTCGCGGCGGGCTTGTTTGGAAATCTTCATCGGCTTCGGCGGAAAGCGCGCGACACTCAGTTAGTTGTTCGCCAACTGCCGATTCGTGTCGTCGGCGAGGCGCTGCTTCTGATCCGGAGTCAACACGTTCGCCGTCACTTTGGCGCTGGTCTCGACCACGAGCCGAGTCACCTCGCGACGCAATTCTACTTTCATGCGGGCGAGTTCTGCTTCGCTAGCGACCTTGGCCTTGGCCAAGATATCTTGCGCATCGGTGATGGCTTGTTGCCGGCTTTTTTCGTTTTCCGCCGCGGCGGCGGCCCGGGCTTCTTCGATCATCTTGGTGCCAAGTTGGCTGGCTTGGTTGAGGATTTCCTGGGCTTTACTTTGCGCATTGGCGAGTTCCGCCTTGGTTTTTTCGGCATTGGCCAATCCCTCTTCGATCCGCGCGCGCCGTTCCAGCAGCAGCTTCTGCACGGGCCCGTAGGCGAACTTCTTCAGCACCAGCGCCACGATCAGGAAGCTGATGAAGTTCGAGATCAACGCCGGCCAATTGGCGCCGAAGGTCTTGGCGATTTGTTCCACGGCTCCAGGCGAACTGGCGGTGGCAGCGAAGAAGAGAAGCGAGCTCATAGTAGGTTCGAAGGCCAAAAATTGGGGCGCGGGACGTTGCCGTCCCGCGCCGGGCGATTACTTGCCGTTCCAGAGGAACAACGCGAAGAACACGATACCTTCCGCGAAGGCCGTGCTCAGAATCGCCTGGACGAGGATTTTCGTCGCCGCGCCGGGATTCCGGCCGACGGCTTCCGAAGCACCTTTACCGATCATACCCACGCCGAGCGCAGCGCCCAGACAGGCGGCGGCCACGTGAATATTACCGGACATTTCAGCGAGCATCATAATATTGCCTTTTGTGTTGTGTCCGGCCGCCCCGGCAGACTTGCACCGTCTGGCGACCGAAAGTGTCAGTGAGCAGCGGCGTGGGCTTTTGCCCCGTGGCCCTCCTCTTCATCATGCATACAAATCAGTAAAGTGAACACGGCCGTGAGCAGCATAAAAACCAACGCTTGAACGACGCCCACCAATAACTCCATGAAGTAAAACGGCAGCGCGAAGAGCCAGCCCAACCAAGGCCCGCCGAGATGGGTCATCGCTTCCAGCATGTTTTCCCCGGCAAAGATGTTCCCATATAAACGGAAGCTCAGGGAGATCGGACGGAACAAGATCGAAACGACTTCTAACAGGCCCACCGCGAAGAACACCACCACCATCAGAAGGAACATCGGTCCCGTCGTGTCGCCTTTGGGGGCGAATAGGTGCTTCAGGAATCCGCCCACGCCATTTTCTTGAACCGCCCAAATTATCCATAGCGCAAAAAACAAGAGCGCGATGGCGAAGGTCATATTGAAGTCGGCGTGCACCCCTCGAAAGAGCGGATCGGTCACGTGGAACCCGTGAGCCGTCTGAACTCCAAAGCCTACGGTTCCAATGCCGGGGATCAGTCCCGCCCAGTTGGTCATCCAAATCACGATGAACACCGTGGCGAAAAACCAGTAAGTCTTCTTTACCAAATGAGCCCCGATGATTCCCTCCAGAAACTCGTACAATCCTTCGACCAAAAACTCCCAAAAGTTCTGGGCGCCTTTCGGTACCAGCTGGGGGTTTCTCAGGGCGCGGCGCGCGAAGACGATAATGGCTATTCCGACGATCCAGGTGGCAACCATCGAGTTGGTCACCGGGAGCGGACCGATATGAAACAGGACGGGCGCAGCCGTTGGTAACCCACCCTCGGCCTCCGCTTCACCGCCGTGAGCTTCTGGGGCTTCGGCGCCCAGCCCAACGAGCGGACCAGCCAGGCTCAGAATCAGCACTAAAATGAAACGCCAAACGCGCATGATGGGAACGGGATAGCCGGCGCGGAAAGACCGAATGGTCCCTCCTGCACTTTGGGTAAGGCCCGAAAGAGGCGCGGAGTTTGTCGCATGTGAATCTTTTCACAAGAGGTTTTTTTTGGGGCACAAGGTTAGCCTTTATTGGTAACCAACTGAGCCTTTCAAACTGGCCCGAAACCGGCTACTTCTTTGACCACTGGCCATGAAACCAATTCTCCCACTTCGGCTGTTGCTCCTCGGAACGCTAGTCGCCGGCCTTGAGACCACTGCACAGTCCGTGGGCCGAATCCGCAAGTCCTTGGACAAAGCTACTGGCAGCGGCGCCGCGGGCACCGCTCCGGCGCCGAGCCAGCCAGCCGCCCCGGTCGATCCGCAGGCGGCCGCCAAAGCCCAAGCGCAAGCCGCTGCCAACAAAGCACTTTACGACAAGCGCAACAAAGCGGCCCAAGCGGGAGCAGATCAACGCGTCGTCGAATTTCTTAAGCAACGAATCGAAGGCGGCTCGGCCGACGCCGCCTTCGACCTCGGCAAACGTTACGAAGAAGGCAAGGGAGTTGCCGCCGACCCTCTGGAGGCCCGTCGCATGTACATGCTGGCCGCGGAGCGCGGAAATGAAGATGCCAAGAAATGGCTCGAGGAGCATCCGGCCACGAAAGAAGAAGAGAAGGCGTTGGCAGAAAAGGTTCTCGCTGAAAAGGGCGACAAACCAAAAAATGAGCCCAAACCTGCGGCCCTCCCCCCGCAGACCAAGTAGGATTCCGGTTTAGAAGCGGAAAGGTGCGACGAACGGCACAACAGGTTGCTTGGCGAGGGTCACTCCGACCCTAGCTTGAAGCGCGGTGATTGGCTGAGAAACCGAATCGGATTTTGATACACGACCCGGTCCACGGCTTCGGCACTCCAACCGCGCCGCCGCATTTCTAACGCCGCTTTCGGCACCGCCAAGGGGACACTCTCGCCCCAATCGCAGGCCGAGTTCATCCAAAGCCGGTCGCTGCCGTACACGTCCAAAATGTCCACGGCTCGCGCCGGGGTGCATTTGCTGATGGGATACAAGGTCATCCCGCCCCAGTGACCGCGGTCGAGCACGTGCTTCACGGTGTGCTCCTCCACGTGGTCAATCAGCACCCGGCCAGGTTCGATCCGTGAATCGTTTTGAATCACGTCCAAGATGAGTCGCGTTCCTTTGAGCTTGTCCTCGAGATGCGGCGTGTGAACGAGAATGAGCTGATTCGTCCGCGCTGCGAGGTCCACGTGAAGTTCCAGAACCTTAACTTCGTTTATGGAATTCTTGTTGAGACCAATTTCTCCGATTCCCAGGACCGTCGGCTTCTTGAGAAACTCGGGAATAATGGCGATGACGTCTTCAGCGAGTTTCACGTCCTCGGATTCCTTGGGATTGATGCAGAGCCAGCAGAAGTGCGGCAGTCCGTACTTGGCGGCGCGGGCCGGCTCGTATTCGGTCAACTGCCGGAAGTAGTCGCGAAAACCATCCGCCGATCCGCGATCAAACCCGGCCCAGAAGGCAGGTTCACAGACCGCGGCGCAGCCAGCCGTTACCATGTCCTGGTAGTCGTCAGTCGTGCGGCTGACCATATGTCCGTGGGGCTCGATGTAGCGCATGGATTATGAAGGTAGTGAACCGCGAACAATCTCAGGCGACACCGGGCCAGGCTCCAACCGCGCCTTTCCCAGGTGCCTTTTCAATCGGCGTCGAAGTCGGGTCGCTGAACGCGCGCAAAACCGACTCGGCCCGTTCTGGTTTCCCGTCGGCCAGGTGCTGCATCGCCTTGTTGAAAACCGCCAATCGAAAATCAGCGTCGCCCGAAGCACGATCCACGCGGTCAAGGAACGCCGCGAGTTCGATCAATTTGCAGCGAGCGTCCATGAAATACAGATCCAGCACTTGCGGGCGTGTCATGCAGAGAGGGTTGCCCGTCAGGGGCGCGTGGCAAGGGCGAAGGAGCAAATGACAAGAACGCGTTTTGCGGACGGGCAGGGAGTCCTTCGATGCTAGGCCCCAGTCACTAATTGGTCTTGTGTCCATCGTCCTCCGTGAACGGCTGGCACCCTTTCTGCAGAACCATCGGAGTGGACCTACTATCTGACCCGCCTCCTCCCATCGAACGAGTAGTCGAGCTTCCGCGCCCCGACCTTCCGGAAGGCGCCATCTTGGCAGAGCCGGCTCGCGTCAATCCGTTGTACTACCGGGCCAAAAAGCTAGCGGAAGAAATGAAGGCGAAGAAACTGAAGAAGGATCAATTGCAGACCGGACCAACTTGAGCAGTAACGATCCAGGCGACAAAATATGGGCTGTCTCATGCGGTGAAACCCGACTGTGCGGGTCGCGCCGGAACTCCGCGTATGAATTCTATATCCTACTCCTAACTCTTGACGGACATACAACACAAAGTCAGAGTTTTTCCAGTGAGCACGACAACTCAAACCGATTCCGTTTGGTTCACCACCAAGGGCCAGGTGGTCATCCCAAGCTGGCTGCGCAAGCAGTTCCAAATCGAGGACGGCACCAAGGCGATGGTTCAGGCCACGCCGGAAGGCATTCTTCTCAAGCCCGTGACCTCGGTGACCATTCATCGACTCCGCGGGATTTTGAAGCGCAAGCCCGGCAACAAGCCCTTCGCGCAGGAATGGGCGGAGCAAACGGCCGAGGAAAAAGCATTGGAGGAAGCCAAGTATGCCCGCAGCACAGGTTCTCGATAGCCACGCGCTTCTGGTGCTTTTGCGAGACGAGCCGGGGGCGGAAGCGGTCACCACGATCCTCGAAAAAGCCGGCCAGCGTGACCAGCCGGTTCACATGACCGAAGCAAATTATGCCGAGGTGCAATACACCATCCGGCGCAAGGACGGCAACGCCGTGTGGCAGACCATTGCCGGCGAACTCGTCGCCGCCCCGATTCAGTTTCACCCCGCCGACCGCCGTCTGGCCGACCTCGCCGCCGACTTCAAGGCCCGTTTCAAACTGAGCCTGGCCGACGCCTTCGCCGCCGCGCTGGCCAAGGAGAAGAAAGCCGAACTCGTCACCGGCGACCCGGAGTTCAAGGCGCTGGAGAAGGAAATCAAGATTGCCTGGTTGAAATGACGACTCGGAAAGCCATTGCAGTTGCCAATCACGAGATTGTCACGCTCGCAGTATATTTGCTTGGCGGCGACACGCACCGCGTCGACACCGAAGATGTCGCGGTCAAGGCCAACGACCTTGCTCACGGGAGGTTCACATGGCGAAAGTACCGGGATCAAATTAACATCGATGCGAACCGGCGACCTTTTCAGACTCGTTTTCGACACGAAGCAGCGAGTCGCATCAGCCAGCCTTACAGAGGACGAGGATGATGAAGTTGCCGCGTAGCGCACAACGGTTGCTGGCACCCGCGTTCGCAGGTATACTCTGGGCTGTTTTCTTGCCGCGCGTACAGGGCCTCGGCATTCCACCTTCGTCAGGCTGCGGACGATGAACTTCAACTAGACCACTGTCCGAAAGACCTGACGCGAGGAGGTGCCGGCACGATCGTCCGCTTCGCTCAGATGGCGCACCGTCGCGAGTGAGCCCCGACTGTCGAGATGGCCTAGTGCGCGGCCCTACCGGCGCCCCAACCTCACATCCATCCATACGGCGAAGGCGAGCACGAGACCGCGGACGATGAATTTCAGTTCCGGCGAAACGGCCATGAGGGTCATGCCGTTTAGGAGACTGGCCATGATCAGCGCGCCAAAGAGCGCGCCCAAGACGGATCCGCGGCCGCCTTTCAAACTGGTTCCACCAATAACGCACGCGGCGATCGCGTCGAGTTCCATTAGGTCACCCACGGTGGTGGTGGACGCCCCGGCGTAGGCCGTCGCCATGAATCCAGTAATAGCAACAATCCCGCCGAGCAGGGTGAACGCGATGATGACCACGCGCGCGGTTGGAACGCCCGAGACTACGGCGGCTTCTTCGTTGCCACCGATGGCATATAAGTATCGACCAAACGGAGTGTGTTGGGTGAGCACATGAACGGCCGCGGCCACGGTGCACAGGATCACGAACGCGAGCGGAACTCCTTGGTATTGGTTGCAGACTAGGACGACCAACAGGATCGCTTGGGCGGCCACAAACGTTTTCAGATAGGCCACTTCGAATGAGGGCACCCGCGCATTGACTGATTGCCTACGGCGGCGGCCGCGAATTGTCGAGATGACCAACACGGCGATCACGGCTGCCGCCAAGATCAGTCCAATAGTGGGCGGGAGGTAAAATGTGGTTAGCCGTGAATAGAGATTCTGTTCCCCCCCGCGCACGACTGGGATCGTGGTGCTTTGAATGACCAGCCAGAACGCTCCCTTGAACGCCAGCATGCCACCCAAGGTGATGATGAACGCTTGAATTCGATTCGTGACGATAAACCACCCCATTCCTGCGTATAGGGCCAGCCCGACGACCAAACTGAGGGCCAACGCCGGAGGAGCGGGCCAGCCATGCTTGAAGATCAGCACACTCGCAATTCCGCCCAACAATCCAGCGCCAGCTCCAACCGAGAGGTCCGTGTGCCCAGGCAACAACACGAGCAGAACTCCCACCGCGAGCGTGGCTGTCACCGACAACTCGATCATTAACATTGAGAGATTGCGCGGGCTAAGGAACTGAGGCGCGAGCAGAGCGAACAGAATCCAGATTACCGCGAGCATGGCGGGCATGGTGAGCTGTCGGATGGCTTCCGACGAAAGCGCGACGCGAGCGGGAGGCGGTGAAGTTGAGGCGGCAGTCATAGAGGTCGATGAAGGCTCAGGGCGGGTCGGAACCTCCAAAATCGAGGCCGTGAACCCGGTAGGGATGGCACGCTGCGCCGTCCCCGGCCGGGGTGCAGCTCCGGGCCGGCCTTTCGTAGCGACGCGTCGAATTCTTCCCTGGTGCCGGTGCGAAAGGCCGCGCCTCTAGCGCGGGGCGGCCGCAGCGCGGCAGCCCTACCTCTAATCCATTTCAATTGCATAGATCGGTTTTGGGCTTTGATCCCATCGCAGCGGCGAGGAGTGCTTCTTGGGTAAACTCTGACGGGAGAAACATCCCGCCCACTTGGCCCTCATGCAGCATCAGGATCCGGTCGCTCATTCCCATGAGCTCAGGCAATTCACTCGACACCAGGACCACGGCTTTGCCGTCGGCCGTGAGTCGATTGATGAGTTGATAAACTTCGAGCTTCGCGCCGACGTCGATACCGCGCGTGGGTTCGTCGAGGAACACCACTCGCGGTTCCGTCATCAACGCTTTGCCGATAACGACCTTTTGCTGGTTGCCTCCGGAAAGGCCGCCAACCGCGACGTCCAGTCCAGGCGCCTTGACGCGCAGGGCATCAAAGAATTTTTGGTTGAGTCGCGCTTCCTGCACTTCATCCACCAATCCGCCTTGGGTGACCTTCTCGAGCGAGGAGAGTGACAAGTTGAATCCGATCGGTTGTTCGAGGAGCAACCCGTAGCGCTTGCGATCATCGGTCACCATGACGAGTCCTCGATGAATGGAATCACGCGGTTCGGGTGCGGGATCCGATTCGGAGCCGAGGCGGACGTCACCGCTTTGGCGCGCGCCCCAAGCGCCGAATAAATGGAGCAACAACTCCGAACGCCCGGCGCCCATGAGTCCACCAATGCCGAGGACTTCACCGGCTCTGACTTCGAACGTGACGTCCTTCAGGCGAGCCGGTTCGCCGGCGCTAGGTGCAACACTCAGGTTGTTGACCTTGAGCAAGGTTTCTCCCACCGGCTGAGTACGGTCGCGCGGGAACAGCTCTTTGATTTCGCGACCAACCATGTGCCGGATGATGTCGGGAATTTCCACCTGGGCCGCAACAAGCGTCGTAATGCTGCTGCCGTCCCGCAATACGGTGATGCGATCCGCAATCGCTTTCACTTCGCCGAGCTTGTGAGAAATATAGATACAGGCGACGCCCGAAGTTCGTAGGTCGCGCAGAATGCGGAGGAGGATCGCTACTTCCGATTCCGCGAGCGCGGCGGTGGGCTCGTCGAGAATGAGAACCTGTGATTTCTTGCCGAGCGCCTTGACGATTTCGATGAGTTGTTTCTGGCCGACGCCGAGTTCGCGGACTTTCAAGTCGGGATCAATCTCGATTTGGAATTCGGCCAACAACTTGGCGGCTTGAGCGTAGGCGGCATCCCAGTCCACGAGCGGACCTCGCCGCGGTTCGTGTCCGAGAAAAATGTTCTCGGCCACGGACATTTCTTCCACCAACGCCAGCTCTTGGTAAATCACGGCCAATCCCGCGGCCTCGGCGTCCTTGAGCGTGCGGAATCGGGCTGGCTCGCCGCGCACCCGGAATTCTCCTTCATAACTTCCGAATGGGTGAATGCCTGAAAGCGTTTTGATCAACGTGGACTTGCCCGCGCCGTTTTCGCCGCACAAGGCATGAACCTCGCCCGGCTGCAGGTCGAACGTGACTTCGTTGAGCGCGACCACGCCAGGAAAGCGCTTGGTCAAGTTTCGAGCTTCAAGGATCGGTGCCATGGGGCTGCGAGCGAGCGCTGGGGCTACTTGAGATCCTCCGCTTTGTGGAACCCATCTTTAACGATCGTGTCCATCATATTGCTTCGGTCCACGACAATGACGTTTTCCAAAATGCTCGGAACTTTTTTGAACCCATTGTCTACCTCGCCATTGGCAATCACGATTTGACGCCGCGCTAAGGCAACAGCGACTTCGGCCGCGTGATCAGCGAGCCGCGAGAGCGGTTTATAAATCGTCATCGCCTGAGTGCCACGTTGGATGCGTTGGCAGGCCGCGAGCTCGGCATCTTGTCCGGTCACCAATACTTTGCCTGCCAGCCCTTCCTCCGTCAGGGCTTGGATCGCGCCGCCTGCGGTGCCGTCATTCGAGGCAAGGATGGCGTCGATCTCGCGACCTTTGGCGGTGATCGCGGCATTGACGATTTTCTTCGCGTTCTCCGGTTTCCAATCGAGCGCCCAATCTTCAAACACCACGGTAATGGTCCCAGTGTCGATGAGCGGTTGCAGCACGTGGTCTTGGCCCGCCTTGAAGAGCAGCGCGTTGTTATCGGTTTTCGATCCGTAAATGCGGACGATCTTCGCTTTCTTTCCCTTGAGCTGGTCCACTAAGTATTGCGCCTGCAGCTCTCCGACTCGGAAGTTATCGAAACTGATGTAAAGCGTAATGTCCGAGTTACGAATGAGTCGGTCGTAGGACAATACCGGCATACCTGCTTTAAGCGCAGCGTCGGCGCCTTTGGCCATGGCTTCGCCATTGTGCGGCACGATGACCATCACATCCACGCCTCGGCTGATCAGGGCCTGCACATCCTGCATCTGACGCGTGTCGTCGGAGTTGGCCGATTGAACGAAGACTTCGGCGCCGAGTTCGTTGGCTTTGGCGACGAACCGATCACGGTCGCGTTGCCAGCGTTCTTCTTTGGTCGTGTCCAGCGACAGACCGATGCGCACTTTGCTGGTCGGGGCAACGGTCGTTCCGCCTGGGGCAGCGCCTGGGCCGCGTTTCGAGATAACGACGCCAATCAGCAAGCTGAGAATGAGCGAACCGGTGACGAGCAAGAGGCGGGGGTTCATAGCGGAGCGGGAACGGCGCTAAGAGAACCGTGCGAGCTGAATTCGGCCAAGACGAAAAGCCGGAAAGTCTTGAAAGGCGACATCACGGTAAGGACGAGTTCCACCTCGTCCCCATCTAGATCCGATGCGCGGGTGGCGTTGTCACAGGGCATTCACGGGAAACCACACACGTCAGACGCTTCCCGCGTTCCCCGTCGCAACATCCACGAGCACTGAGGAATTGAATGGGGCTGCGGTGGAACACAGCCCTACCATGGACCGACTGGACCCATGGAATCCAGGCGAGGCGGCTTGCGTTCGGTCCCGAGGTGGAGTAACCGCCCTCTCGGCTGATCAAAATCGAACTAGGCACCCGCGACTCGACGATCGCTCGATAGAAATGAACTGGCTTTTCCACCTGCATGAAACGCACGCGGTCGCTCATGCGATCGCGGCGCTCGCCCTGGTCTGCGTGCTCGGGATGACGCTGGGGAGTGTCAAAATTCGTGGCATCGGCTTGGGCACTGCCGGGGTGCTTTTCGCGGGAATCGTCGCTGGCCATTTCGGCAAGCCGGTGGACCATCACACGCTGGAGTTCGTTAAGGAGTTCGGCCTGATTCTATTTGTATTCACGATCGGTCTCCAGTTGGGGCCGGGATTTGTTGCCGCCCTGCGGCAACAAGGACTCCGACTCAATACTCTGGCCGTCGCGGTGGTGTTACTCGGCGCCGGGCTGGCGCCGCTGTTAGGCTGGTTGCTCGGCTTGGATTCCGCCGCGGTGCTCGGCCTCCTGGCCGGTGCCACCACTAACACGCCCTCGCTCGGCGCGGCGCAGCAGACGATTTCAACTCTGTCTAATGTCCCACCCGAGCGCACGGCGCTGCCGGCCCTGGCCTACGCCGTGGCCTATCCCGCAGCGATTCCCGGCATCATTGGCACATTGCTGTTCCTGAAAAACTTGTTCCGAATCGATGTGAGGCGAGAGGCAGACGCCTTCGTCGCCAATCAGCACCACCGGGCTGAACCGCTCGAACGCCGAACGCTGGTGGTCGAGAACGCCAACCTAAGCGGACTCACCCTCGGCAATATTCCTGGACTTCAAGAAATCGGCGTTACGGTGACCCGCATTCGGAAGTCGGCGGAGACTGATGTCCATGCTGCTACCCCTGTTACCCCGGTGCAAGCCGGTGACAGTCTCCTGGTCGTGGGCACTCGCGCAAAGCTCGACCAGATTCAACGGATCGTGGGCCGGCGCAGCGACGAGGACTTGGTTCGGGCCTCCGGCCATGTGACCCACCGTCGCGTCGTCGTCACCAACAAGGCCGTCCTGGGAAAGACGGTGAAAGAATTGGGGCTCGACCACCTGTTCGGCGTGGTGGTTAGCCGCGTCACGCGCGCCGACATTGAGATGACGGCGGTGCCAAGCCTGGAACTGCAATTCGGCGATCTCGTCCAAATCGTGGGTGACGACGAAGGTCTCGCGAAGGCAGCCAAACTATTGGGCAACTCGACCAAGGAATTGAACGAAACCCATTTCATTCCGCTTTTCATCGGAATCTTTCTCGGGATCGTTCTTGGCACGATGCCTATTGCTTTCCCGGGGTTGCCCCAGCCGATCCGGCTTGGGTTGGCCGGGGGGCCGCTCATTGTGGCATTGCTCCTTGGGAGGGTAGGACACATTGGCCGGCTGGTGTGGCATATGCCGGTGAACGCCAACCTCGCCTTCCGCGAGTTCGGCATCGCGCTGTTTTTCGCGAGCGTAGGCCTGGGCGCGGGAGCTCAATTCTTCGCCACGGTCTTTAGTGCTTCTGGAGCGTTGTGGCTGCTCGCTGGGTTGTGTGTGACTTTGCTCCCTTTGCTCGCTGTCGGAATATTTGCCCGCGCGATCTTGCAGATGAACTACCTGGAATTGTGCGGCCTGATTGCGGGGAGCATGACGGATCCGCCGGCTTTGGCCTTCGCTAACAATATTGCCGGATCGGATGCGCCGACCGTGGCTTACGCGACCGTTTATCCGCTCACGACGCTCCTGCGTATTCTCTGCGCGCAAATTTTGGCGCTGACGTTGTGTGGGTGATTGATTTGTTCGCTCTTGAATTCCCTGGTCGAAATCCGCTTGCCGAAGGCGACCGGTCACGCGGCTGGCTCGTCAGCCCTTCCAGGCATAGGCTCGTTAAATTTGAGATCCCAGATTTCAGAGTGGCCGCCCTGGTGGAGTAGGGCATATTTGAGATCTCAAATCTCAAATCACAAAACCATGACCTATCAACGATTCGAAGACTTGGCGGTGTGGCAAACTGCCGCTCGCCTCTACGAAACCACCGAGCAATTGCTCGATGACTCAAGCTTCTCCTTCAGTCCTGGTTATCGCGTTCAGTTGGATCGGGCGGCGTTTTCCGTCTCTAACAACATTGCCGAGGGATCCGAACGCGGCGCCACCAACGAACTCCTGCGGTACATTTACATCGTCCGTGGTTCCACGGGAGAAGTGCGCTCAATGCTCGCCGTGAAGGAACTTCGCGTCCCCGATAATCTGAGACCTCCCCAGCCATGCCGGACGTCCAACAAAACACCCTCTACCTGACCACACCCGGCAGCTACGTCGCTCGCGACCATCTCACGCTTCAGGTCGAAATCCCCGTATATCCCGACAACCTGCCTCCCGACCAACGGGCGCGCGAAACTGCCACGGGCTCCCGCAAAGTCTCCATCCCCATTCACCATCTCGAATCCATTTGCCTCTTCGGCGCGTCCACCATCAGTCCGCCCGCCTTGGACCTCTGTTGGGAACAAGGCGTCGCCGTCAATTATCTCAACGAACAGGGTCGCCTCCACGCCCGCCTAACCGGCGTGCTACGCGGTCGTCGCCCTGCTTGCTCGCGATTGATGGACCACCGTCGCCTGGCGAAAAACACAGGCAACGCACAAGGCCTTCGATAACCTGAGTCTGTCGCCCATATGAACGACCTCCTAGCCCAATTACCGCACGGTCCCGAATTCCGATTCGTGGACCGCCTTCTGGCGCTCGAACCCGGCGTATCCGGAATCGCCGAGTACACGCTCCGTGGCGATGAACCATTCCTACGCGGCCATTTCCCAGGAGAACCTCTGTTGCCGGGTGTCCTTTTGATCGAAGCTGCCGCCCAGCTCGCCGGCGTTATCGCCCAAGCCGATCCTCAACAAGCGCCTTTGGCCGGCCTCAAACTTACCGCGATCCGCGCGGCAAAGATCCTCGGCACGGCACGGCCTGGTGAATCGGTAACAGTCCACGCCCGAATAAGTGGGCGCATGGGACCGCTCGTCCAGGCCCAAGCCACCGCAACTGTCCGCGGCACACTCGTGCTCCACTGCGAAGTAACGCTCTCCGGATCGACGTGACCGGAATGCCGAGACCCATCACCGACGACCCGGAAGAGTCAGCGGGCGGCGCGCTTGAAGACGTAATCGTCCGAAGTCATCGCCGCGAGTTCGAAGCCTTCTCGGGCTAGTGAGTTCATCGCGACGTTCATATAGAAAGAACGATCGTCAGTCCGCGGCGGGCGAGTAACATTCGCAAACTGAGTCGCGAGAGATTCGACTGTGCCGTTGGGTCGAATGATGCGGGTATTGTCGCGACCATCCCAACGCAGCGTCACGTACTCCATCGCCCCGGGTTCGGGCGCGGCCCGTAAGCCATTGATTCCGGTGATTAGGGTGGCGAGGAGAGCGAGGGAAAAGATTCCCAGAAGGTATTTCTTCATGATTGGTGATTGTGGAAGAGAGTGATTGGGCTTGGCGGCCCGCGTCCCCACGGAACACAGAATCCAAGAAACCATCAAGCAGAGACTGCCCTCACCGCCCTCACCGCGGAGTGAACTGAGAAGTCTTCGCCAACTGCTCCCAAAGCGCCCGCTCCGCCGCGGACAGCGACGTCGGCAATTTAACCGACAGCTTCACGAACAAATCGCCGCGCTCGCCGGAGGAACCCCGCGGCAATCCCTGGTTTCGGACTCGCAGTTGCTGTCCAGGATTGGTTCCCGGTGGAATCCGGACGTTCACCGATCCCTCCAAGGTGCGGACGGAAACTGTCGCGCCCAATACCGCTTCCCACGGGGCGAGCTCCAGATCCGCAATCAAATCTGAACCTTGGATCTGATAATCGGGGTGTGGCGCCAACCGAACCCGGAGATAGAGGTCACCCGCGGCGGCCCCACCAAAACCAGTTTCGCCCTTCCCCGCCACCCGGATCAACTGACCATCTTGCACTCCCGCGGGAATTCGGACCTTGAATCGGTGCGCTTCCGTTTCTCGGGTGCGGGAGTTAATTCGCTCGAAGGAAACTGTTCGAATCGAACCCCGCAGAACTTCATCCACGGTCACCGCGATCTCGCCTTCCACATCCGAACCGCGTTGAACATAACTACGGGCCGAGTCGTCATCCGCGTCGGCTCCCGGCGGGAATCCCCGACCGCTTCCGCGCTTGGAAAAAAACTGCTCAAAAAAATCACTGAAGCCCGTGCCGCCGAAATGGAATTCGAACTCTTCACCATCAGAAGTCTGCCCACGCCGAGGGCGACGTCCGCCTGCCCCGCCCCCGAACTGCTCCCAACCGGGCGGAGGCTGGAAGCCAGCTCCCTGCTTCCAATTCGCGCCTAAAGTGTCGTACTTTTTGCGGTGGTCCGGATTGCCCAGCACCTCGTACGCCTCGTTGATGGCTTTGAACTTTTCTTCCGCCGACTTCTTGTCCTTAGCGACGTCCGGATGGTACTGGCGCGCCAACTTGCGGAATGCCTTCTTGATTTCGTCGGCGGACGCACTGCGCGAAACCCCGAGCGTGGCGTAGTAATCTTTGAATTCGACGGCCATTGCGATTGCCGAAAGGTGTAGTGGCCAGCCAGCGAGATGCAACCGGCGAAGACGGGAGAAAAAGACAAAACGAGACGACGACCAACCCGCCGGCGGCCAAGGTATCCGTGAGCCCGGCCCAGGGGAGTCCTCCCACCCGAGTATTTCAACCGCCGAACCTGTTCCGCCTCCGCGGTGGATACGTCCGCCGCGCTCGGAACTATTTTTGACCAACTACTAATCTTTTAGTTGACGACCTTCGGGCGCCCATTTATTCCTCGCTTACTAATTCATTAGTTCTCGATACCCGTTATGGCTCGAAAGAAATCACGTACGCTCACCGACGCGGAGCATCGCATCATGGAAGTGCTCTGGGACAAGGGATCAGCCACGGTCGCGGAGGTGGCCGAAGCCTTGGCCGGCAAGGATGGCACCGCGTACACGACCATTCTGACCCTCATGGGGATTCTGCGGGCGAAAGGCTATCTTTCCTGCCGGAAGAACGGCCGGGCGCACATTTACACCCCTAAGGTCGATCGCGATGTGGCCGCTCGGAAGGCGGTCCGCCTGGTGCTATCAAAGTTCTTCGCCGGATCGCCGGGCGAGCTGGTGTTGAGCTTTCTCCGGGATGAAGAACTCAGCCTGGAGGAGTTGGATGCCCTAAAACTTAGA
>DLVS01000272.1:10995-11329 GCA_003445095.1 Verrucomicrobiales bacterium | reverse complement strand
AAACTGGCGGGTTGGCACTTCAAGAAGAAGTTGGGCGGCGAGTTCCGTGGAGCGCCAGTGCTGATTGACCGGCTACAAGGAGTGGGTCCGCGCACCACCAACGTTTATGATCCGAGGTTGACCTGGGCGGTTGATGACGAAGGGAAAAAATGGAAGACTGCCAATCATCCGGGAGCGCGCGGAGCGCCGGTGGGAGGCAATTTCCTGTTCGAAGACGGCCACGTGGAATGGTACGCGGGCAAGCGGGTTTCGCTCGGCTCATGGGCCGGCACGTGGCAGTGCTTCTACAAAATCCCGATCAACTGAACGAACGGAGCGCGGGCGGCTTCGCCCG
>DLVS01000272.1:0-10922 GCA_003445095.1 Verrucomicrobiales bacterium | reverse complement strand
GAGCGCGGGCGGCTTCGCCCGCGAAAACTGCGGCAGTCGCGAGTCGTTGCAAAAGCAGCCGTACCTTACGAGTTAAGAGGGATTCCCAATTATGGAGTCCCGGCCTCTGGCGGTCACGGGGCGAATTCGATCCGCTGTGGAGTGTTTTTAATCCGGACACCGAAGTGGAAACCGCTAATCTTCGCTAATCTAAACGACTTGGGATCAACATCCGATAGTTTTGCTCCGATACCCCCGATACCCTTCGCTCGCAAACTTCTGCCATCAGCGAAGATCGGCGCTTATTAGCGGTTCAACCGTCCTTCAAACTCCCATCACCCGCTTCACAAACTCCCGACTCTTCGCGTGGTTTTCCACGACCGATCGCGTGATCTTGGTCCCGGATTCGAGGGCGAGCTCAACCGTGTAGAAGGCAGGCAAACGATGGGTTTGCGCAAATCGGGCAATGGCCGCGTAGTCCAAGTCACCCGTATCGAGATCTTCCCACCAAATTTGATTCCGGCTTTGCCGCAGGTGCCACGACACCACGCGATTTCCATAGCGAGGTAAGCATACGGAGGGCGCGATTCCTCCGCGGTAAACCCAATGGACGTCGTAGCAGAATCCGACGAGTGCCGGCGGACACTTCTCGAAGTTCGAGTGAAATTCCTTCGCGTCATTGGCCAACTCGGGTGTGTGATGATGAATTCCCAATCTGATCCCTGACTGATTGAGCGCCTCTCCCAACTCCGTGAGCGCCTCTGCCTGAATCGCCAGCTCGGAATCGGTTTTGGCGCGGCCGATCGGATCGGGATTGACGTTGATAATCGCGAAGCCTGACTTCGCTGCCTCCTTGGCAGCCTTGGCAATGCGTTCGGCCGTTTCGCTCGCTTTACCCAACACATGCATCGCGCCGCCGGAATACAGGCTCACCGGCTGGAGACCTCGTTTCGTCAAACGTTCGGCGAACTTCGCATTGTTCTCGAGCGTCCCAAGGTCGAGCGTGCCTTCGGCGTAATCATAGCCCGCGTCGCGCAAGGCGGAGAGCACTTCATCGAGATTGGCCGATAACTCCTTGCCTTCCCGTTGGTAATATTGTCCCCAGCCGTAGAGCTGCGATCCGACCAGCGGTGGGACGGGTTTTGGCGGCAGAGGAGCCGCGGCAGCGGCATCAGCTCCGAGGTGCGCGGTGGTCGTCAACGCGGTGGCAACGAGGAATTGGCGACGATTCATAAGCCAGATGTATTTGGAGAGATTCAGTTCATTGGACGCGGGCCTCAGCCAGAACGACGGGCGTCAATCTTTCTGGATCGGCACCTCCGGCCCAGGCGATGCCGCGCAAGACCAACAAGCGGAACCACGGGTCATCCAGAGTCCAGAAATAGTGTCCCAAAACGCTGGCGAAGACTCGGCCTGAACCACGGGAGAAAGTCCAGATCAGCGGCCGCGACGCTCCGTCCACCTCGGCGGCGGACAACACATTGACCCGAGCTGGGTCACCCACTAACGGCCAGTACGGTTCGTCCAGAAACGCCATTCGCTCAGGCAGTCCTTGGAGCAATGGATCCTTGGACCGCGTGAGTCTCAATTCGAAGGGCATGTGGCGATATCCGGTACGCCCCGGTTGTGCGGATAGCCCCAGTCGTTCTGCCAACTCTTCGGGATCCCGGTCCGCAATCATTGCGGAATGGATGACCACCACACCGCCGCCACGAGCCTGGAACGCATCGAGCGTGGCCAGTCGCGCCGGAGACCAATCGTGATTCCAGAAATAGAAGACGACCACATCGGCGTCGGAAAACTGTTCCGTCGTAGGCCATTCCCAAGCTTTGCTTACCTCGGTTCGTGGGGCGGCTTGCCCAAGCAAGCGAACCCATTTCTCCTGCCAAGCGGGGTAGTCGTGTTGGCCCGGCCCGTGGTCTTGCTGGGAAGCGACCAGCACGATCCGCAGCGATTTCTGTGTCTCTGGTTTTTGTCCTCGAACCAATCGTCGTTCTACCTCCACGCGCATTCGTAGCGGTGGTTCGTGGAGAAGGAAGGTTAAGAGGTCGCGGACTTCGGTATCCTTGAGTCCGTCCATGAGCCCGCTGGGCATCAAGCTTTGGCCAGTGGGATGCAGGTTGACCACGTCTGCTCGCAGTTGAGTGGTTGCTTGTCCCTCAGCATCGAACAGCACGAACGAGTCCTTGTCTTGAGCTCGGAGAAAACCGACCAGGACTTCGCCGTTTTTGAGTTCGGCCTGATACGTCACGTAATCCGGATGCAAGGTGGCGCCCGGGTCCACAATGTCGCGCCGAACGCTGACGGGGTCCCGATGAACGAGGTTGCTGAGATCTGGCCCCGCCAGTCCTCCCTCGCCGCGGACACGATGACACTTGGCGCACTGCAATCGATTGGCGAACAAGTCTCGTCCGGCTTCCCAGTCCCCATCGGGCTTCGAGGCGGGCCGACTGTCGGTGCCTGAGGACGGTCGATTGGTAGGGGCATCGGGAATCAGGAAGTGCTCGGGGCTCAGCGGAAACTCACGGTCACTGTCGCGGGACACGTAAGTGAACTCCGCCGGATTTCCTCCCCGTTCTAGGTGGACGACCAGCTCAGGACTTTGGGTGAGTTCTTGGGCCGGTAGTGAGGTTTCCCAGCGACCCTCCTTGAGTTTAACCGCAGTGATGATCGGCAAGTCTAACCGAGAGACCTGAAAACGAGAACCCGCCCGGATAATGAGGTTGCGCGCGTCGGCTGGGAGCAACGGACGAAAGCCTAACTCAAACTCGTCCGCTTCAAGTTCTGCCTTTGGATTAATACTACCGAGCGCACTAGCGAACTTCCCTAAAAGATCTCGAGACACGGAAAGATCAGGATGTGGAAGGTCTGCGAAGCGGCCTTCTGCGTCTGGCAGCCCAGTCACCCAACGGGCCAAAGGCTTCAGCAATCCCGGCGCATGACCGACCATGGTGTGTTTGGTGATCCACAGATCGGCTCCGTTTAAGGAGTAGCCGAGGGACACTGTTGCCCCGTCTCCATCGGCTCCTGGCGCCTTAATTCCAGGGATTGTGATCGCGTACGACGTCACAAATTCCGTGGGATCGGTCTCCACGAGCAAGATTTCCGGGCTCCGGTTCGACAAGCGGGCTTCTTTGACCCGCAGTCGTCCGCGTGGAGTTGCCTTCTGCTGGTGGACAACTTCATAAGGGGGTCGGAGTGCCTCGAACTCATCGCCCGCGGCCACGTAATCACCAAAATCGATTTTGAACTTTGAGACCGACTCCGTGACTGGTGAGTCCAACGGCCGGTCAAACACGATTTCGAGACGTTCCTTGTCAGCTACGACTGCGACCGGCTGGGGTGCTTTCGGGTCTGTATAGGTAATTTTGAAAATCTTTCCCTCGCCTTGGGGACCGGTGCCCCAGTCGGGGGGGCCGCTGTGGCAGCAGACGTACAATTCGCCCCGAGGGGAGATCGCCAGGTCTAACGTGAGCATTGAAAGGCGCGCAATAGCGTAGTGTTTGCCCACGTAACCGTGCGGCGTCTTAACCAAACGAACGCGCCAAATCTGTCCCCGCGATTCACCGGCAACGAATGCGTCGCCTTCCCACCACCGTGGGCCGAATAAGGCCTGCCCCGGAGAAACAGGCAGCGGAACACTTAGGCTTTGCGTCCCAGCCTCCGTCTTCGCCATCCGCTCATTGAAGACGAGTCCGCAAGCGCTCTGATGTTGCGGACCGAAGGCCACGACGGGGGGATCACTCACCAGCTCCGGTAACCAGCGTTCGTGGCGCGGCGGGAATCCGTAGTTGTGACCGGGAATGATGTGATTCAGCTCATCGAGCGGGTTGCCGTTGGGCATCCACGTTTCGCCTTCTTGATCCGTATTGAACAAGTCACCCGCTGAGTTGAAAGCCAGAGCCACCGGAACTCGAATGCCCGTCGCCAGGGTCGTGCGTTCCTGTGTTCGCGGATCGAATTTTTGGATAGTCCCGCGCGAAGAGTTCAAATCGTACAGGGAGAATTCATCATTCGCTGAGTCAGGTCCGCTCGGTTCTCGCCAGCGTCCGTTTTGCTTGAGCCATTCCCGTTCATTTTCACTCAGGTCAGAACGTTTCCGCAGCCGATAGGCGTTGGAGTAATCCGCCACGAGCAGCCCAAAATAGACATTCCCTTCTTGATCCAGCGTCACGGCTGTCGCATCCACTCCACCCGATCCCACATCAGTCACTGGCCAACCTGAGGTCACGATGACTTCTTCGTCGGCTTGGCCGTCACCATTTGTATCGCGGAGGCGGGAAATCTTTCCCTTCGACGAGACCAACAATCCATCCGAGCTCCACGCCATGCCCAGAGGAACACTCAACGTGGGGCGATCCCAAAACGCTTCGACTGTGTCCTCGAGGCCGTCGCCATTGGCGTCCCTGAGTCGCCATACACGTCCGTCGTAGCCCAGAGTGGTAAGTGTCCCATCCGGCGCGAATCGAAGATTGTTCTGATTACTGAGCTTAATTGGTAGTTCCTGCACCGTGAAACCCGGGACGAGCATCTGCACTACCACGGGAACGTTGGTGGAGGCCTGGGCCAGCCCCGAAAGCGCGCTCGTCGCCCAACACGCGAACATGAGGAGCCCACGAGGAATCACGCCGGATCTCTACTTGAATTAGATCCATGCGTCGAGCCGCCACGTTGTGGAGCGCGGCCGCGAAGCGTCTCATCCGGGCGAACGATGATGCACGAAGGTCGTCCGCAGTGAGTCAATGCCTGCAGGGGATGGCGGTTGCGAATGCTTCGATCGACGGTGCAGTGATCGCCGTGCGATGCCACTCCCGAAGGAGGGAGAGATCGGCGGCCTTGGCAACGGCTTCGGCGACTTCGTCGGGCACCACTCCGAAGCGGACGCGCAGCGCTTCTTCAATCGCTTCGCGGGCCGCGGCCAGCCGGCCCGTCTGCAATCCTTCCTCGCGGCCCAAGCGTTCAAAACTGGTGACGTATGGCATAACCTGGTCTTTCTCTAGTTCTTTGGCTTCGTTTTGAAAAGCTATCTCCAGCGAGCGTGGCAAAGCAATTTGCCAGTCGATCAACCGTAGCAGTTCCAACACGTCTTTGCGCTCAAAACCCCGCGCATACAATTGGCGAACCAACTCCAGCTTCAACCGCTTGCGTTGGGGTAGATTCCGCACTGTGCGTTGGGCCGCCCGCTGGGCCGCAATTACCAACGCCACCGGATTAGACTCCTGTTGCAGCCGTTCGTCACTCAACTGCGTTAGCTTGCAGCTCAAGTATTCGAACTGAATCCGGCATCCCCACAACTCGCGTGTGTACGGCCCCGGATTCCAATCCGAATTGTCGTCGGCCAAGATCGCCAAGCTGGCGACCGGCAACCGATACCGATCGGTCAAGCGGTAGTGATATTGGTACATGCGCGCCGGAAGATTGGGGTCGGGATCGCTTTGCACTTCGACGTGCATTAGCACCCATTGTTCCTGGCCGGATCGGCGAAACACTTTGATGAGCTTATCGACGAAGCGGCGGCCGGAATCAGCGTCGCGGGTCACTTCTTGGAGTTCTTTATCGAGGAACTCGAAGGGGCGGGTCCAATCGATGTCGGCGGCGACAGTGGGGAAGCAGAGGCTTACCGACGGGGGCCAGAACGTCTCGAGCGTCTCCTTCCAACCGCCATCGTAGTCCGCCGCGACGAGCCCCATTGCGCCATTGAATCAGTCGCCAACCTCCCCGGGCTATCGTGAGATATAGCGACCAATCCGGGTTGAGTGGGGCGGCGGAATGTTGGCCCAGCGAAAAATTGGTCTTCGAAAATAACGAGAAGACAAGGTATCGAGCCGAGCCGTTGTGGAGTGCGGTTTCGAAGCTACCGCTTTGCAACGACGCGTTAAAACCAGTCCGAGCTAAACCAGTCCGAACCCCCATTAAATTCGAACGCCGTCCCCCCTACTAAAGCGGCAGCTTTGCCAAGCCTCCGCAGCCGCACTGCTCCAAAACGCTGTGCGAACTTTTTCCCCGCTTCCTTGTCAGTTGCCCGCCCGTCGCTAGGCTGGCACTCACGACATGCGGCTCGATTTCGTCAAGATGACTGGTGCGGGGAATGATTTCATCCTCGCGGACAATCGTTCTGGTTCCCTCCAATTGAGCCGAAAACAAGTCGCGCGCCTCTGCCATCGTCAGTTCGGGATCGGCGCCGACGGACTGATTCTTCTGGTCCCCGCGCGGACCGACGCAGCTGATTGGGCCTGGCAGTTTTGGAATTCTGACGGCTCTGACGCAGAGATGTGCGGCAATGGCGCCCGTTGCTTCGCCCGCTACCTCCAACGGGCCGTGCCGTGGACGAAGCCGACGGTCGCGTTTGATACCGCCGCGGGGGTCATCCACGCCCAATTTCAAGGTGAGCAAGTGACCGTCTCCCTTACTGCGCCCCGGGAACTCCGCCTCAGGGAGCAAGTGATGACGTCGGTGGGGCCGCTGGAAGTCAGTTCGCTCAATACCGGCGTGCCGCATGCCGTGGTCTTCGTACCCGACGCCGACCAGGCAATGGTGCAGCAACTCGGAGCCGAACTTCGCTGGCACGAACATTTCAAGCCCCGGGGCACCAATGTGAATTTCGTTCAAGTTTTGGCGCCCAACCACATTCGTGTGCGAACCTATGAGCGCGGGGTGGAAGGTGAGACTCTGGCCTGCGGAACCGGAGTTTCTGCCAGTGCGCTAATCGCATCATCGGTGCACGGGTTCCGTTCGCCCGTTCGAGTGCAGGTGCAAGGCGGAGACGAATTGGCGGTGAGTTATTCGGGTGCGGACGGCGGATTCTCTCACGTTCAACTCACGGGCCCGGCCAGCTTCGTCTTCGAGGGTCACCTCAACCTGTGAACGGGCGTGATGATTCGGCGCCTTCTATTCCTGGCACTCGTCCTGTCCCTGGGAGGCAGTGGGCAGGCTCATGGCTTGCTTCACGCGGAAATCGCGCAACTGACGGCCGAACTCGATCAGTTCCCGAACGACCCAGCTCGGTTGGCTCAACGCGGCGAATTGTTTCGAGTTCACGGCTTGTTTTCGGAGGCGCGTCTTGACTGGGACAAAGTGGCCGCGCTCCTCCCCAATGACGTCACGAACGACTTACGACTCGGCTTGCTTGAATTGGGCGTGCGTAACACCAACGCGGCCGTGAAGCGGTTGGATCACTTCCTCGAAGCGCGGCCGAGCTCGCTGGAAGGCCAACTGGCGGCCGCTGAGGCCGAAACGCTGGCGGGAAATTCGATTCGAGCCGTCGCGCATTGGTCCACAGCGATTGGCTTGAGCGACGAACCGAGGCCGGATTGGTACTTGCACCGGGCTCGAGCGGGACAAAGCGCTGGTCAATCTCCTAACCAAATTCTTGAGGGGCTCGACGCGGGAATCGCCCGCTATGGTCCGCTGCCCTCGCTGCAATTGATGGCCGTTGATCTAGAGGTCCAGCGCGGCGCCATCGACGCGGCTCTGGCTCGCTTGGATGCGTTGGCCGCTCGGGCGGACCGCAAAGAGCGGTGGTTTGTGCGCCGAGGAGACGTTCTGGTGGCGGCGGGGCAGCCCGAGAGGGCACGCGCAGAGTTTCTGGCGGCACAACGAGCGCTCGAAAGCCTGCCCGAAAAATTGCGGCGATCGTGGACTGCCAATGAGTTGCGCCAACAGATTGATACCAAACTCGCCGCCCTGTCTCCTGTCCCCTCTTCTTCGAAATAGATCATGAATCGCATTCGCTGGTGGTTGTTCCTGTTGTTCTTGCTGCCGACTCAGGCGAGTCCCAAGGTGATTCGCGGCCCGTACCTTCAACTAGCGACGCCGAACTCGATGGTGATCCGCTGGCGTACCGACCAGTTGTGCCCCGGGATGGTCCGGTTCGGATTGACTCCGGCGACTGCGACAAACCGCACGTCCCACTCGGGCGAATTGAGCGAGCACGTGGTACGCTTGAGCGGATTGAAACCAGACACGCGCTACTTCTACGAGGTCGGTCGCGCGACCAACCTTTGGTTTACCTCTTTCGGAGTGACCAATTCGTTTGTGACGCCTCCACCGATTGGCCCGGCGCAGTCCACCCGCGTGTGGGTCTTGGGTGATTCGGGGACGGCGAACCGCCACCAAGCGGCTGTGCGTGACGCGTATTACGCGTGGTCGTTTGATCGTCGGACTGACCTCTGGTTGATGCTCGGGGACAACGCCTACAGTACAGGCACGGATAAGCAGTACCAGAAGGCGGTGTTTGATATGTATCCCACCATGCTCCGCACGTCTCCGTTATGGCCGACGTTGGGGAACCATGATGCCGGCAGCGCTAACTCGCCCACTCAGTCAGGCGTATACTACGACATTTTTACGCTTCCTACCCTCGGTCAAGCGGGCGGATTGCCCAGCGGCACCGAAGCGTACTACTCGTTCGACTACGCCAATATCCATTTCATTTGCCTGGACTCTCATGACACCGACCGCAGTCCCAACGGCGCGATGGCCCAATGGCTCAAGGCCGATCTGGAAAGCACCGCTCGCGATTGGATCATCTGTTTCTTTCACCACCCGCCGTACACCAAAGGTTCCCACGACTCCGACAGCCTGACCGACAGTAGTGGTCGACTGGTCCAAATGCGCGAGAACATCGTTCCCATTCTTGAAGCCGGCGGAGTAGACCTGGTCTTGGCTGGGCACTCGCACGATTACGAACGGAGTTATCTGATTAGTGGTGCCTACGGATTCAGCACCAACATGATTGCTGCCAACTTTGTGGATCATGGCGACGGCCGGCAGAACGGTACTGGCGCTTACCAAAAACCGGCCGGCAACGAGCCACACGCGGGGGCGGTCTATATCGTCGCCGGGAGCTCCGGTCAGACGAGTGGCGGTCCACTCAACCATCGGGCCATGTTCCTATCTTTGAACAAACTGGGTTCCTTGGTCCTGGACGTGAACGGACTGGAGCTCGACGCGACTTTTCTAACTGATCGTGGCAGCATTCGGGATTACTTCACGCTGAAGAAGCGATAGTGAGGAACTGGGTTGGGGGGCAGGGCCGCACAGTGTTTTTGCGCGGCCGCAATCGATTCCATCGGCCGAACGAGGGTTGTGGCGAGAACTGGGGATAGCGCGCAGGCTGGGGTATCCGATCGCGGACAATTCGATTGTAAGAAAACGGCCTGCCATCTCGATGGGAATCAGTGTAGGTCAGAGTCCGACCTGAAGGCCGATTCTTCTGGGAAATTTCTGAAAAGTGTAGAATCGTAAATCACCCGAACGCGCGGTACTTACCACGGAGGGAACATGCATTTGTTGGTCGGTTTGAGGACGATCGGCAATCCGGACAAACGGGAATCCGATGCCCTAGGCACCGCGTTGGCCAGACTCGGCATTGAAGTAGTTCGGGGTGCGCCTCCACCGGACGTTCCGTTGATTCTTGGCGGTGCAGTTCGCGACGCGACCGCTTGGCTCGGGGCGTTGACCGATATCCCGGCGGTCGGCGCGATGGTTTGGGTGCGAGATGCGAATTCATTGGCCGGCGGGGTCGCTTGGAAGTTGCTCAGCGCCGGCGTCGTCGATGTCGTCGTTACCAAAGACGCGACCGAAGCGGCCTCTCGAATTGCCGCTAGACTTCAACGCCGGTCGGAGGTTGAAGCGCTCGTCCAATTGCCCGTGGTTCGGGACAACCTGGTTGGAACCAGTTCCGCTTGGAGACGCGTGTTGCGACAGGCCGTAGAGTTGGCGCGATTTACGGATGCTTCTTTGTTGATTACGGGAGAGACCGGCACAGGCAAAGAACTCATCGCGCGCTTGATTCACACGCTGGATCCGCGGCCCGCCAAAGGCGCCATCGTGACGCTCGATTGCACTACAGTGGTGCCTGAGCTTTCAGGCAGCGAATTCTTCGGACACGAACGGGGCGCTTTCACCAGCGCCGTCGCCGCGAGGGAAGGGGCCTTTGCTTTGGCCGATCAGGGCACGTTGTTTCTCGATGAAGTGGGTGAGCTGCCACCGGCGCTCCAATCCGGTTTGCTCCGAGTCGTGCAGGAACGCACCTACAAACGTGTCGGCGGCAATGATTGGAAACGGACCGAGTTCCGCCTCGTTTGCGCTACGCATCGAGAGTTACGTGCTGAGGCCGCGCAGGGTGGGTTTCGATTCGACCTTTACCATCGCATCGCCAGCGCGTCCGTTCACCTGCCGCCGCTTCGGGAGCGTCGCGAGGACATTGTTCCCCTCGCCCGCCATTTCCTCGCGGAATCCAAGAGCGACCCGGAAGCCATCGGATTCGACCCAGAAGTGGAGGAGTTTCTGGTGACCCGCGAGTACCCCGGCAACGTACGGGAACTGCGCCATTTGGTGCGGCGTTTGGCCAAGCGGCATGTCGGACCTGGCCCCATCACGGTTGGCGACATTCCCGAGGCAGATCGACACGAAGCGGTGCAAATGCTCCAGCAGGACTGGGCCGACGGTGACTTCGCATTCGCGATTCGTCGCGCGCTGGCCGGAGGTGTCAGTTTGTCTGAGCTCAAGGATCGGACCGCTGAGGTTGCGATCGAAATTGCCGTCCACGACGCCGGCGGAAACCTCCAGCGAGCGGCGCTCAAACTCGGGGTCACTGACCGTGCGTTGCAACTCCGTCGTGCCGCCCAACGCAATGGCGAGCCGAACGAATCTCCCAATCGGCTGGACCGTTCCCCTCCGGTTTCGTTGGAAGATGCTCCGCGAAAGTGAAGCCACACCGAATCTTGACTATGTCCGTGTCATTAGAAATGGGGAACCCCTCCGACGGGGCGTAGCGGCCGACGCCTCACTGTCTACGGCTTAGTTACCGTCCACCGACCAGTGCCATGGCTCCTTCTTGTAGTTGATAAGTCCGTAGGTGGCGGCGTGTCGGCTGAGCCAGGCAAAAGCGGGACCATTGGGGTCGAGTCGCCCTCCGTTGTGCCCGAAGTCGATGGCCA
>DLVS01000477.1 GCA_003445095.1 Verrucomicrobiales bacterium | reverse complement strand
TGAACAACTGGAACACTGAGGCATCGGTCCTAACACGAAACACGACGGACCCCAACCTTTGGACCGGTACCTTCGAGGTCAACAGTTCGGCCGGAGCGGTCATGAGCTTCAAATATGTCCTAAACGGTTCGACTTGGGAGGGCAATGTGGGGCCTGATGGCGCCCAGAATCGCTCCTACACGTTCACGAGCACCGATCCACAAACGCTGCCTCAAGTTTACTTTAACAACGTCGATAATCTTGGACCGATTACGCTGGGCACTATTTCTGGCGACCAACTCCCGCTCACCTGGACCCCGGGCCCGGCAATTCGATTGCAGACCAAAAATGATTTTCAGACGGGTTTATGGCAAGACGTCCCCGACACCCTAGGTCAAGGCACGGCGACGGTCACTGTCGGGACCGGCCCAGCCTATTTTCAACTCATCGGGCCTTGAGGATGGTTCGGACAGCGGACTTGGTACTCCTGGCTTGGTTGGTGTTTCTCGCCGGCCGGGCGTTTGGTGAGAACTTCATCGCCGGCGCGGACGTCTCGCACCTGAAGTTTTTTGAGGATCGTGGCGTGGTCTATCGGGACGATGGGCAGGTTGGCGATGCCCTCGAGATTCTTCAGCGTCGGGGTGTGAATTGCGTCCGCTTGCGCCTGTTCACCAGCAGCACGGCGCAGGCCCTGGCCGATCCCTACAACCGCATCAACAACCTCGATTACACCCTCGCTCTGGCAGTGCGATCCCGGCAGGCGGGTCTGAAGGTCCTACTCGATTTCCATTACTCGGATACCTGGGCTGATCCTGGTAAACAAACCAAGCCGGCAGCTTGGGCGAATCTGTCGTTCACTGAACTCGAACAACGGATGGTCGAGTACAACAGCAACTGTATCTCTTCCTTCAGAGCCGCCGGGGTGATGCCGGATTACGTGCAAATGGGAAACGAGATCACCAGCGGAATGCTCTGGCCGGAGGGTCGTGTCGGTGGTGCCTACGAGAACGCCACGCAATGGTCCCAATTTGGTCGCCTGATCAAGGCAGCGATCCGAGGAATTCATGATGCCTCGGGTCCTCAACGGCCTAAGATCATCATCCACATTGATCGAGGCGGTGATTGGGCGGCCACGCAATGGTACTTTGATAATCTCCAACGGCAGCAGGTTGAGTTCGATATTATCGGTCAGAGCTATTACCCGTTTTGGCATGGAGACCTGAACGCACTGAGCAATTGTTTACACCGCGCGGCGGGGCGCTACGCGAAGCCGCTGATCATCATGGAAACGGCCTTCCCCTGGGCGAATTCTGGCAACGTCGTTGGTTTTCCGGCGACTCCCACGGGCCAGTCGGACTACGTCCTCCAGTTGGCGAAGATCCTCAAGAGTGTGCCGGACGGATTGGGAACTGGGATCTTCTGGTGGGGTACGGAATACCAGCATCTCGACCGAGTCCAAACGGCCGGGTTCGAATTTCGTGGTTTCTTCAATGCGGAGGGAGACGTGCTGCCGGCGGCGCGGACGTTGGGCCAATTGTCCACGCCGGTCGTGTTGAAAGCTGCCTTGACGGGTACCGATCAAATCACGTTGCACTGGCCGCTAAGTGGCGCGGGTTTGGCGCTGGTCAACTCGCCGAGTCTCCTTTCCTCTGAATTGTGGAGGCCGACTAACCCGCCCATCGAAACGAACACGCTGACGTTCGAGACTACGTTGCCCGTGGGCGACGAGCCGGTCTCATTTTTCCGCTTACAAGCAAATTGACCCGTGCCAGCTAGGCCGCGCCGCGGAAAACGATCTCACAGCTCTACCCAGACCGGTGTGCCGACGACGACCATTTGGAGCAGATAGGCCGCGTTCCAATTGGCGAGGCGGAAGCAGCCGTGACTTTCGGTTCGACCCACTTGCTCCGGACTCGGCGTGCCGTGAATTCCGTAACCCGGGCGATTCAGGCCAATCCAGGCAACCCCGACTGGATTATTTGGACCCGGCGGAATGATCAGCTTTCGGCTTAACTGACGCGCCTCCGCTGACTCAGGAAATACCGCAGGATCGAACGTGTAATTCGGGTTTTCCGCCGTGACCATCACCTGTAGTTCACCGACGGGACGTTTCTCCGCGATGCGCCCGATGCTGCACGGGAAGTGAGCCAGCAGATTTCCCCGCCCGTCGAAAGCGCGCAGATAGCGGTTGGCTAGGCTGATCCGAATCAGTGCGGCTCGGCGAGGTGGTGGATACTCAGCGTTGGGTACAACTAGCTGGGTGCCCGGAGCGATCGCTTGCCAATTCACCTCCGGATTCAGCCGTCGCAAAAGCGCGCCGCTGGCGTGGGCTTGTTCGGCCACTAGTTCCAGAATGTTTTGAAACCCGAGGTGATTCATTTCGGATTTTCCCAGCCAAGTCCCGGGAACGACATTAAGTCCCGCCAAGTCGTTCGCGGTAACCGCGTAGGTACGGAACCAAGGTTTAGTGGGCTTGAGCTCGGTTTGGGTCTCGCGATCCAAACGGCCTGTCTCGTCCAGACCGTGCTGAAACTGGAAGGCACGCAAAGCCCAGGCCGTTTGTGCGCCTCCAATACCGTCGATCGGGCCCGACCCAATTCCGTAGGAGGTCATAGCAATTTGCGCCTCCAGGATGTTGGTGGGTGAACGATCAGGAACCTGAGTTAGATCGGCCTCCACAATCGCAATGGGCGGACGGTTGGTGACGGCAGGTGTCGCTAAGAGTGGATTAGTGGCCACCAAGACTGGTGATGG
>DLVS01000652.1 GCA_003445095.1 Verrucomicrobiales bacterium | reverse complement strand
GGGCCCCACGATCCGTCGGTTGCCTCGACCGACCAGAGAAACTTTTTATCGTCCACAATTTCGAAGCTGGCGCCCTTGGGCTTGAGCTTGAATGACCAAATCCCGGAGCCACTGCCGCTTCCGCGAAAATCGCACAGCGTGAATGTCCCCTCCCATTCCGGGCCTAACCCCGTGCCTGGATAGTAGGCAACTCCGCTGGGGCCGGCCGAAATATTCTTAATCGGCGGAGTAATGTAGGCTGGCTGAGCGTCGTTTTGCGGCTGCCACATCTTCTCCGAGTTCCAGGGACCGCGCGGATTGGGCTGCTCTAGAAACTGCCATCCGATGCGCCATCCGCTGTCGCCACCTTCGATCAAGTAGGTCCAGCGCGCTTGGTCTCCGCCGTCCGAATTGTTGTCACCGGTGAAGAGGTTGCCCCATTCGTCGAAGACGAGTTCCTGTGGGTTGCGCAAGCCTACGTAGAAAAGTTCCAGCTCCGATCCGTCGGGGTTACACCGAAACACCGCACCGGTGTCAGGATTCCCGATGGTTTTGCCGTTTTGGCGAATCATCGACGCCCGATCACCAATGCTGAAATAGAGCTTCCCGTCCGGTCCGAACACAAGGCCATGAAGATCGTGGCCCAGGAACCCCACGCGAATGCCGTGGCCGTAGCTCAGGCTTTTGCGAAAATCGGCCACGCCGTCGAGATTGTCGTCCCGGAGGTGCCATACGTTCGGAATGTTCGCGAAATAGACATCCTTACCTCGGGCCAACACTCCTGCCGCAACTCCATCGAGCGGAGTCGCAAAATTATCCGCGAACACCACGGACTTCGTTGCTTTGCCCGTTCCAGTGGGATCGGTCAGCAACTGAATGCGTTCCGTGTTCTTGTAATAGTCCTTCATTCCAGACTGACCAAGGTGCCGTTGCATCATGGCAAGGCGATCTTCGACCGAACGGCACGCGAGGTCTTCGTCGAGCCAGTCCATGATGCCTCGGATGTCAGGCACTCCCCGCCAAGCACGAAATGATTCAGCGACAAACACTCGGCCGTCGTCAGCGATGTCGAAGGAGACGCCATGCGCCACATCGGGTTCAGCGGCCCACAACTCGGCCTTCCATCCCGGCGGCAACTGGAACCGCTTAAGCGCCTTTTCGCCTTCATCCGAAGCCGCGGCCAGCTTCGGTGATTCAAAGGAGCCCTGGGGCCCCAACTTGTGTTGTGCGAGGGCGAGCTCAAGGGCCCAAAACGTCAACGCAATCAAAGCAGCACACCGCGAACCGGTGAAAGACAACGGCATAAGCCGTGGAGGATAAAAAGGAACGCCGCGGATGCAAGGAGCGGTGTTGCCGTAAATGGCCTGCACTCCACCAATCGTCGCCTGAATTCCTAGCCCCTTCATCCGGGCCGCCCGGACCATGCCGACGACCTTTTGTTGCAGGTGCAACAAAAGGTCGTAAGACGCTCTGATAGCCCTTCCGGGACCACGCTGTCGACGCGTCGCTAAGTTCAGCGATATCGCAACGGCCGGACGCCGGTGAGGCTGGACCACGTTCCATGAAGCGTCCTTGGTTGCTCCCAGCGGTCGGATTCGCCGGCGGCATCGTGATTGCGGAGTGGTTGGCATCCGGCTGGGAATGGACCTTCCCTGCCCTCGCGACGGGAACATTCGCGTTGGCCCGAAGGCACGGTCGAGACCTAATCGCCCTCGTGGCCGGTTGGGCCGCGGCGGGCTGGTTGGCCTGGTGGAGCGAACAAACACCGCTTTCTGAATGGGACTTGCGCCTGGAGCAAACGCAGCCGGCCTTGGTCGAGGTTCGCGGAAAGGTCAGCGAAATGCCGGTCTTAAGACTGAACCAGTTTCGCGGACGGACCACCGTCCGGACTACGGTGGCAGTGAGCCTCGAGGCGTGGCGAATCGACGGTCATTCGTGGCGCCCGATTCGAGGCCAGGTCATCACTTCAACGCACGGCTCAGCTCCCGCCCAGGTGTTCTCGGGGCAACGAGTGGAAATTGTGGGGTTGTTGCAGGCAGTTCCGGGCCCGAAGGCACCCGGGTTGTTCGACTATCCCGCTCAGCTCCGGTTCCAAGGCATCACCCACTTGCTCGAAGCCGAATCATTCCAGGACTGGCGAACCCTGGACGATCCGCCGATACCTCGCCCGTGGAGTGCGTCCTTTTTGCCCTGGGCTCAACGCGCGCTCGCCGCCGGGCTCCCCGATGACCAATCCACCCGGCTTCTGTGGGCCATGACCCTGGGCTGGCGCACCGCACTGACGCCGGCAGTGAGTTCGGCCTTCGTCGAATCGGGGACGATGCACGTGTTCGCGATTAGTGGCCTTCACATCGCCTTGATGAGTGGAGTTTGGGTTGCGGTGCTGCGGTTGGTCCGGGTCCAACGCGAATGGTGCGGCCTGTTGGTGGTGCCCGGCATGTGGCTCTACGTCGCGGCGACCGGGTGGCAACCGTCGGCGGTACGCTCGGCGGTGATGATGAGCATTGTGGTCTGCGGATGGGCTTTGCGCCGCCCGGGCGATGTGTTGAATTCACTGTCCCTCGCGGCGCTAGTGATCCTGGTGATCGATCCCGGCGAACTATTCCAAGCAGGATTTCAGCTCTCTTTCGCGGCTGTCGCCGGACTCACCTTGTGGGCACCCCTGTTCGGGTCCTGGGGCGAGCGTCTCCTCACCTTTCCCGCCGATCCGATGCTGCCCGAGACACTGAGACCGTGGTGGCATGACTCGTTCAATGACGGGCTTCATGCATTGGTCAACTCAATGGCTATTTCAGCCGCCGCTTTGGTCGCGACGTTACCCCTGACCATTCACTACTTTCACCTTCTGAGTCCCATCAGCCTACTGGCGAATGTGGTGGTAGTGCCGCTCTCCAGCCTGGCTTTGGCGGCGAACGTCGCCGCGCTCGCCACCTATCTCTGGTGTCCATCAGTGGCCGAATTCTTTAACGCGGGGGCTTGGCTCTGGATGGAAGCCATGACCGGCTTGAGCCGCTGGTTTGCTCGCGTGCCAGGGGGAGTGTGGGCGGTGGCCAATCCGGCACCCGGCTGGTGGGCGGCCTACTACGCATTCCTGCTCGCCCCGGCGTGGGGTGCGATTGTGACCGTTAGCCGCCGCCGGATTTGGTTGATGGCAGGCGCGAGCCTTACTGCTGTTGCGGCAGGATGGTTTCTCTGGACCCAGACGTGGACATCCCTTGCGATCTTGCCCGGGGAGGCGCTCGTAGTCGACGCGCCCGGTAGAGGAAACGACCTGGTCGTAAACTCCGGAGGCGTCGTCAATGCCGAGCGAGCCGTGCTTCCTTGGCTGCGAGCCCACGGTTGGAATCGCATTCCCCGGCTCGTGATCGCGCAGGCAGACGCGGCCCATGCAGGCGGGGCGACGAACATTCTCAAACGAATCGCGACGTCCGAAATCGTGGTCGGGCCGCGCAATCAACGTTCTCCAATATTCCGTGGCCTCCTAAAAGATGCCGAACAGCGTGGAATCGAGATCGTGCAAGTCCACCGCGCGGACGCGATTGGAAGTTGGGAAGTCTTGGGACCGGAACCGCGTTCCAAGTTGGGTTCGGCGGCGGAAGAGGCATTGATCCTAGAGGGAGCCGTCGCTGGAACTCGGATTTTGATTCTTCCCCGAGTGACCCCGGCTATCCTGCGACAACTCCAGGATACTCGGCCCACTCGAGGACTTATCGACGTGGTCGTCACCGCAGTTTCTCCCAGCCGAGAAGTGGAGTTGAACCGACTGCTCGAACACATCGGCCCTCAACTGGTGATCGTCACGGACGAGAATTCCTGGGATCGATCCCGGGCGAATCGTCGGCCCCGAAAACAGAAATCGCCGACCTCGTGGCGAATGTTGGAAATCGCGGAAGTCGGCGGCGTCGAATTGCGGATCCGTAAGGGCGCGATTTCCGCTCAGGCAGCCAACGGGACGAATTGGGAATTAGGCGGGCGAGGCATCGTCATGCCTTAAAGGCGACGCTCACTTCGCGGCCGGAACCACACCCTTCTTTTCCAACTTGTACAACTTGGGGGCGATCACCGCCTGGCAGTACGGCTTGTCGGGATGGTTCTTGAAGTAATCCTGATGATAGTCTTCAGCGGGGTAGAACTTCACCAAGGGCACGACCTCGGTGGTGATTCGGCCATTGAATTCTCGCGCGTTCGCCAACTCCAGCGAACGCAGGGCCGCCGCGTGCTGCTCCGGTGAATGGTAAAGAATGATGCTTCGATACTGGGTCCCAGCATCGCCGCCCTGCCGATTCTTGGTCGTCGGATCATGCGCGTGCCAGAAAACCTCCAGCAACTTGTCGTACGTGATGACCGTTGGATCGAACTCGATCTGGATGACTTCCGCATGGCCCGTCTCGCCAGTGCAAACCTCTTTGTACGTCGGATTCGCGGCTTGGCCGCCCGCATAACCACTGACGACCTTGGAAACTCCCGGCAGTTTCTCAAAGACTGCCTCGGTACACCAGAAACAGCCCCCGCCCACGGTAGCCATTTCTTTCGTCTTCGCGGCGGTGGTCGGCGCCGACGTTGGCGCTTGAGCCCACCCGCCGAAGGCGAAGCCAACCGCCACAACCCAACCACTCAAACTCAGCCGAAGATTCATAGGACTCAATGTTCCCGTGAACGGGCCAGCAGGATTAGGCGGATCAACTCGAGCACCGCCGAAATCATGGCCGCGACGTAGGTTAGGGCGGCCGCACCGAGCATTCGGCTGACTCCGCTGGATTCACGCGGGTCCACGATTCCCAAACGCAGCAACTGTTCCTTCGCTCGCGCCGACGCGTCATACTCCACCGGCAATGTCACGAGTTGGAAAAAGGCCAAGAGCGCGTAACACCCCACCCCGATCCATAGCAGCGTGTTGGAAATCGGCCCAAGCACTCCGCTAAGGAAGATGCCGCCGAGAATCAGAAACATCGCCATGTTAGTAGCAATCCCCGTCACGGGTACCAAAGCCATGCGCAGTCCCAGTGGCCCATACGCTGCTTTGTGTTGCAGCGCGTGCCCCACTTCGTGAGCGGCCACACTGACCGAGGCAACGCTGTTCCCGTGGAAGATCTCACGCGAGAGAAACACCGCCCGCTTACTCGGATCGTAATGGTCCGACAGGGTTCCCTCGACTTCGTAGATTTCCACGTTGGGCATCCCATTGCGATCCAGAATCTCCCGGGCTGTTTGGGCACCGGTGTAGCCGCGCACCGTACCCACCTTGGAAAAGTGAGCATAGTTCGACCGCAGTTTGAACTGCGCCCAAAGCGCGATCAACATCGCTGGAATGATCAAAATCCAGCCGGACGACATGAGCGACATTCCTTCAAGTGGCATAGATAACAGAATCAGTTCGTTCGTTGTTTTAGCGACCAACAAGTAATCGGCACACGCCGGAATGGCAATTCGACAGCGGCGATTTTGATTCCACCGATCCGGTCAAAGATCTCCCGCGCGCTCGCAGGATCAGATCTCCAGGACTTTTTCGAACTGGGTCAGATTCTGGGGCTCACCCGAGGTGATGAGCGCGACGTCTTCGAGACGAACACCGCCGGTCTCCGGATAGTACAAACCTGGCTCAACGGTAACCACGTGCCCCGCGCGCAATTTGGCAGTGGAGGCGCGATTGGCCCGGGGTGCTTCATGGATCTCCAGCCCAACCCCATGACCCGTGCCGTGGAAGAAACCGATATGGCCGCCCGGCCGCCGGGCGGTCCGGTAACCCTCCGAGCGAAAATAACGTTCCACCGCTCCGTGAACCTCACACGCTTCCACTCCTTCGCGCAGCATCGTGAAAGCGATCGCTTGCGCCTTGAGTACCGTGATGAACTGGCGTCGGACTGCGTCGGAGGCGTGCCCGCGCACCACGGTCCGAGTGATGTCTCCGTGGTATCCGGTTCGGGCGGACCGGGGGAAAATATCCAAAACCACCGGGGTATGAGCGTACAGCGGCCCGTGACCGCACTCGTGCGGATCACACGCTTGGGCGCCCCCAGCTACGATGCTATTGGTCGCAATCCCACCGGCTTGGAGAACCGCTGTTTCGATGACCGCTCGCAGCTTCTCACTCGTGAGTGGAACCCCGTGCAGGTACAGCTTGCGATCCTTGCCGATTTTGGCGCGTTTGAGCGCGTGAATGCCTTCCGCCATTCCCACCTCGGCCATGCCGAGCGTGGCCGTGATCATTTTCACCTCAGAGGCGTTCTTGAACTGTCGCTCCGGGAAGAAACTGCCGTCGCGAACCTTGACGCGGAATCCTAACTTGCGGAGTTGCCGCGCGAGCCCAATTGGGAACTGAAACGGGACCGTCAATTTCTTTATTCGCAGCTCCCGACAAAGGCCCGCCGCCGCATGGGCCAGCCCCGGATTTTTGACCCCTCGCTTTTCGGCCTGCCGCAAATAACGCGACAACGGCACCACGCGATTGACTTGGGCATGAGTCCGAGCGCGGGCCACTTCGACATCCGGAAGCACCGCCACCGACCGCCCGCCGGTGCGCAAATAAACAAGCGGATCGGTCACCGACATCCCGACCGCATAGCGCATGTCAGCGTCGCGTTCGCTGTCAGCGATGAGCAACAGGCTAGCGGGTTTCATGGGACTTGGCCGGACGCGATTGGGAACACGAAGTCGCGGCCGGTCAAATGCGGAACGACAAAATTACCAACCGTCTATTGGCACGCGCTACAACCACGGCGCGGAATGACATTTGTGATCAATTCGCCGGCGAACTTGGCGAGGCAGTTTGGGCCGCCCGTTCACGTTCCGCCAGCGTCCGCTGCAGACGTTCCTTGAGCCCCGCATGAGCCACATTGGTCACTCCGGCCAAGTTGGTCCGCGCGTCCTCGAACCGACCCACCCGTATGTTCCAGCGGGCGAAATGAAGCTGGACGCCTTCGCGCTCGAGGTCGGTGGGGGCGAGGGACAGGGCATTAGTCCACGCTTTCAAAGCGGTCGTTGCCAGGCTCGCCTCGGTCTGCAGAGCAGCGGAATTGGTGTCAGTGGCGCGGACCGGAAGATTCCAGCCGTAGTAGGTCTGCGCGACATCGGCAGCGAGCTGGAAATTGTTGGGGTCCTGGGCGATCGCCTCTTGGTACAACTGGAAGGCCTTTTGGAAGACCGCCTGCTCGTCGCATTTGAAATAGTTGGTGGCGTCGCGTCGGAACAAAAACACCAGGGTGCCGAAGTTGTGGAGATAAACCGGCTCATGCGGATTGAGGCGGATCGCTTCCTCGTACAGGGGAAACGACTTCTCGACCGGACCGACATGGGCGTAGGTATTGGCCAGATTGTTCCAAGCGGCGGGATTAGACGGATCCAGCCGGCGAGCCTTCTCCCAGTTTTCAATGGCGCCTTCTTCTTCTCCTAGGTCATTGAGAAAGCTGCCGTAAGCCAGGAAACCGGGAGCGTTAGTGGGATGATTGCGCAGGAATTCCTGGTACTTCAGCTTGATCGGCTCGATGCGTTGGAGCACCCGGCCTTTCAAGGTTACCGCCGCCAGCGCCGCCGCGGGATCGTTTGGCTGGTCGGCCTCTTGGATC
>DLVS01000236.1 GCA_003445095.1 Verrucomicrobiales bacterium | reverse complement strand
CGAGACTCGGGGGGTGGGTTCCGCCAACTCGACGGCCACCAGGTGAGCCCAATTGGTCTCCGCCGGAATGAGCCGTTGCCGTCCCACAGCGCGCACAAACGCGGAACCAATTTCAGCCAGTCTCCCCGCCTCATATTGTCGCTGCCGTTCCTTCGCCTGCCGAAATACCCCATCGGCAGTAATCCAGGTCATCACGGCGAGGATCGCCAGGACTCCCACGAGTTCTAGAAGCGTGAAGCCCCTCCGAAAGGAGCGAGACGATTCAGACGACGTGCGCATAACGGTTTAGCGGAGGCTCTGCATGAGCGACAAAACAGGTAGGATCACCGCGAGCGCGACGAACCCCACGATCCCCACCAACCCGAGAATCAATGCCGGCTCAAGCAGGCCCAGCAGTTGCTTGACGCGGCGGGGCAGAAGTTCGTTGTAGTATCCAGCGACCTGTTCCAATGCCTCATCAAGTTGGCCGGTCCGCTCGCCGACCACCGTGAGCCGAATCAGCAACCCTGGGAACAGCGCGTGACGACGCATCGCATCGCTCAAGGTTGTGCCCTGCAACACGCATCTACGAAGGTCACTGACGGCATCCGCCACCAATCGGCTGCCTACCACGCGACCAACCAATTCCAGGGCCGAGGGCAACGAGACCCCATTCCGATAGAGCAACGCCAGGTTGTGGGCGAACCGCGTAAGCACGATTAATCGCACCAGGGGACCGACAAGAGGAAGACCCAAGCGTGCCCGATCCAACTGCCGAGCCACAGTCGCTGATCGACGGCTCGCCCATGCCAGCACACCTGACCCAAGGCCCAACACCACCGCCCCCCTTGCGGCCTCATGGCGCACGAAACCACTGGCCGCAAATACCAGCCGCGTTGGCGCCGGAAGCGGGACTTTGACCGCACCAAGCAGCGTGACGAATTTCGGAACGACAAAGGTAAAGAGGATTCCGATAAACACGACCGTGGCGAGCAGAACGACCAGCGGATAGATCGTCGCCTGCTTCACTTCGGAGGCCACTCGGTCCTGCCATTCAAAATGCGCCTTGAGTTGTAAGAATGACTCAGGCAACGAGCCGCCACGCTCGCCCGCGCGAATGAGTTGGACAAAATTCGTCCCGAATCCACGGGGATACATTTCCATCGCGTCCGCCAACGATTCTCCTGATTCAACCCGGCGCTTGAGTTCTTTGACCAGGCCCGCAAACGCGCGCGACTCTCCATCGTGCGCCACGGTCTCCAAGGCCGTCGCGAGGGGAATGCCAACGCGAGTCTGGAATGCCATCAATGTGCAAAACTGAGTCAGCGCTCGGCGCGAGGCCCCCTCACCCCGTCGTATGAGGGTCGAACCTCGTCGCGCTTTACGCGCATCCACCAGCCATACTCCCTGATCCCGCAGGCGCTTTTCTAGGTCCGTCTCATCGAGCGCGCCCAACTGGCCCGTTTTCTGCCGGCCGTGTTGATCGACGCCGCTAAATAGGAATGTGTGCATGTTCGCGGCTTTCGGATTGGGTTACTCGCCGAAGCTCTTCCAGGGTCGTCGCGCCCTCCACAACCTGACGCAGGCCGACCTCAAAAAGAGGACGCATGCCAGATTCCCGAGCTGCGTTAACGAGGTCAGCATAGGCCGAATTCCGAGCGACCAGCGCATGCAACCCTTCGTCGAATGTCAGCAACTCGAACAGGGCTCGGCGGCCGCGGTAACCGGAATTCCGGCACTTCGCACAGCCCGTCGCCCGCCAAAGTCGCGGCTTGCTCGCCGGTGGCATTGCGATTCCCTGCTCCGCGTAATACCGCGCGGCGTCGGGCACGGGTGCGCGGCAATCCGGACACAAGCACCGAACGAGCCTTTGGGCTAATACGGCCACCAAGCTGCCCGACAGGAGACAGCGTTCGACGCCCAAATCGATTAGCCGCGGAATCGCTCCGATAGCGTCATTGGTGTGAAGCGTCGTGAGCACCAGGTGGCCAGTCATAGCCGCTCGGACCATGAGTTGGGCAGTCTCGGAATCTCGGGTCTCACCCACCAGAATGACGTCTGGATCCTGACGCAGCAGAGCCCGCAAAGCCACGGCATAGGTTAAGCCAGCTTCTTCGTGAATCTGAGTCTGACGAACTCCCGCCACGGGCATTTCGACCGGGTCTTCTAGTGAGAAGACTCCGGTATCCGGTTGGTTCAATTCGTTCAGTAGCGCATACAGAGTGGTGGTTTTTCCGCTGCCCGTCGGCCCCGTGACGATAATCACCCCGTGCGGATTAGACGCCGCTCGCCTAAGCTGATCAGCGGTGTTCGCATCAAAGCCGAGCTGGGCGAGGGACGGCACCGCCGATTCCGCGGGCAAGAGACGGACCACCAGACTCTCTCCGTATTGAGTCGGCAAACTCGAGATGCGCAGATTGTATCGTTGCCGATGAGCGGTGAGGGTAGTGCGGCCATCTTGTGGCACTCGCGTTTCGGCGACGTCCAGATCCCCGAGGACTTTGAGGCGCGCCACGACGGCTGATTGCAGGGGCTTAGGAATCAAGACGTCTGGAAACAGGAGGCCGTCCAGGCGAACTCGAACCCGCAGCCACTGCTCGGCCGGTTCGAAGTGAACGTCGCTGGCCCCCATCTCAATGGCGCGAGCCAAAACCTCCTGCACCAATTGAACGACAGGGGCACTTTCCAGGCCCGGCGGTGCGGTCACGACGTTGATCCTCGTCGTGGCCGGTTTGGGCGCTTCTTCGGCCAACCAACGGTTAATCGCCGTTTGAATGCCCGGCTCGACCTGCTCCGAAGCATCCAACGCATTATGGATCGCGCGTTCTGGAGCTGCCAATATCTCCACCTCTGTCGCGACACAACGGCGGAGATGATCCAGGGCCACGACGTCACAGGGGTCGGCCATCGCGACGATCAGAGTGCCCTCGCGACGGCCCAAGGGGAGCAACTTGAGCCGACGCGCGACTTCCACTGGGATCAGTCCCGCAACTTCGGGGTCCGGGCGCAAACTCGCAGGATCGGCCAGGGGAATTCCGGCCTCGCGGGCCAGCACCGCCGTGAATTGCTCGGGGGTGATGAAGCCCAACTCGGACAAAACCTTCGCGACCGAACCACCCCGCCGCCGCTGTTCCGTTTCCGCCAGCTCCACCTGACTAGCGGTGACCAATCCGTCGTCGAGCAGCCGACCGACCAGCGAATCCGGATGAAGCTTCCGGTTCATACTTTCAGAGGCAAAGGCTCTCCCGCTAGCTGTCGCACCAGAGATTGTCCTATCTGTGCGCGATATACACCTTCACGGTTCCGGTCTGACCGCCGGTCATGTTGAACTTCACACGCCCGACACTACTGACACTGGCCGTGGCACTGAGGCTTTCTTCAACGTCAATCTTGCGATTGAGCTCCCGGGCATCGTCCAACGCCACGTTCTCCAAAAATGCCTGGACCACGACTCTTCCCGCGGAGGCATCGTTGCTAGGGCTACCGAGCCCGTCCAAATCGTAGGCGTCATTGGCCCCCGTCGGGTCAGTGCTGCCGGTGACGCAATTCGTGAGGGTAATGTAGGCGAGATCTGAAATCCGCGTCGAAAAAGCGCGTTCAATGTAGCCTCCACGCAGCAGCACCTCGCGATCCCAAGCCGAAGCGTTGGTACTGGTGAGGTCCGCAATGACGTCGCCGTTGACATCCCCAAAACGCCCGAACTTACCAAAGTAGGTCATGGCGCCCGATTTGGCAGCGTTGATAGCGATCGCCGCGCTGTTGACGCGGGCGTCGTTAATGGCGGCGAAGACTCGCGGCAGTAGCATGGAAGCCAAAACCGCGATTATGGCGAGAACCCCGATCATTTCCACGAGGGTGAATCCGCCACGAGCAGAGCTTGTGAGGCGGCGAGGGAGGCTGAGTTTCATATGATGAAGGATTGTGAATTACTGATATTGCCTCGTCCGGGATCCAATTCGTTCGTGACTCACTCACGACCCGATGAGTCCCGCGAGACTCCTTTCATCTCTCACAGCAACCTCCCCCCGCCAATCGCCAGATGTAACGAGGCTCGCCAACAAAAATTAATGTTCCGAACGGCCCCAAGCTTCCGGCTGCGCCACTGCGCACTCCAGCCGGCGCAAATACTCGTTGCGGGGAACCTCAAAGGCACCCAACTGCCGAGTCACGGGTGTCACCATTTGTGTGTCAAACAGAGCGAATCCATCGGAGCGAAGGCGCCTGGCTATTTCAACGACGGCAACTTTGGAAGCGTCGGTTCGGCGGTGGAACATGGATTCGCCGGCGAAGAATCCGCCAAGGGCCACTCCGTACAATCCTCCGGCCAATTCGCCCTCAAACCACACCTCGACGCTGTGCGCGTGACCCGCGCGGTGCAGTTCGCAGTACGCGTCGATGAATTCGCGGGTGATCCACGTGGGATTGCCCTCTCGCAGCGCGGCGGCGCACCCCGTAATGACTCCGGGAAAATCGCGATCAAACGTGATCTCAAAACCGGCGCGCCGACGGGTGCGCGCCAGACTCCGCGAGATGTGAATTCGATCCAGGTCGAAGATCGCTCGCGGATCCGGTGACCACCAAGTCACCGGGCCCGCCGTCCAGGGAAAGACGCCACTCCGATACCCTAACAATAACCGCGGAGGAGAAAGGTCGCCGCCGACCGCTAGCAAGCCGTCATTCCGGGCTTGCCGTGGATCCGGGAACCAAAGCCGATCATCCAACAGCCAGACCATGGAATTGGTCACCGGCCCTCACTCTTCACCCTGCAACACCGCCAGCAGGAATGATTGGAACAGATCGGTCGCCTGCATCACCCAAAGGCATAAGAAATTTTCCTCGCACACATCGGGCCGCTGGCCTTCCTCAAAATTCGGGCAACCCAACCGTTCCCACGCCGCCACCTTCACATCATTCAATCCCTGCAAGAGGAGCCCGATCTCCTCGTCGGTCAGAGTCAACACCCGAGCTCCTTTTCCGTGGGTCGCGCATTTTTCCGGATCCGCCAACAGGCGTTCGAGGGTCTGGGTCAACTCTCGTTGGAACTCCCCCAACGCCGAGTCGAAATCAGCTTGGGCGGCCCGCAATCGCGGATCCGTGGCGGTATCCGTGGTTAGCGAGCGTCGCGTCCGGGAAAGATGCGCCCGCAGCCCGAGCGCCGCCAGCAAGGCATCGTATTCGCGCGAATCCAGGCGCACTGCATACTTCCCTCCAGTATGAGACAACAGCTTCACTCGAGCAGAGGATTGGTTTAGTTGTCTGGCTCAAGCGTCGCCTGGAGCGAGAACTTCTGGAGTTGATGCACGTAGAATTCCGCTTTCTCGAAGCTGTCCCGCGTCAGGACACTCTTTCCCTTTTCGTGAACTTCCCGCATATGCTTCTCCGCCTTTTGGCGCTCCCACGCGAACACGCTTTGAAAGACGTGGGTCACGTACGCCATCAGGTTGATCGGGTCGTTCCAACAAATGACGAGGAACCCCGGCTCGCGGGTAGGTCGGGTCTTCTCTTCGACCGTGAACTCCGTCTCAGGCCGAGCAATCTCGATGGTGTCCGGCACCCGGGGAGCCTAGAAGGCGTCCGTGGTGCGAACAAGTCGAGTTACGCAGTCTAGTCTCGTCGTCATCATTACCTCCGGTCCGCGACCTCTCGGAATTCTCCAACGCGGGCCCCTTCCCGACCCACACCCGCAGCCCGAATTGTGACGATCACACTCAGCTCGGGAATCACGTTGCGCTCACCGGTCGGGGTTTGGCACGGTGCACCCGATTTCTCGCACGGTCCCAATGAAAAAAATCGAAGCCATCATCAAACCCTTCCGCCTGGAAGACGTAAAAACCAGCCTGCATGAAGCCGGCGTTGTCGGCCTGACCGTCAGTGAGGTGAAGGGCTTCGGCCGACAGAAGGGGCACACCGAGATCTATCGCGGCGCCGAGTACACGGTCGATTTCCTGCCCAAGCTCAAAGTAGAGCTCGTGGTGACGGACGCGCTGGTTACCGCGGCCGTCGCGGCGATCATCAAGGCGGCCAAGACAGGCAAGATCGGAGACGGGAAGATTTTTGTTTCACACGTCGAAGACGCGATTCGCATCCGTACCGAGGAACGCGGCGATCAAGCCGTCTGAACTCGAATTGGAAATTGTGGGGCCTCCACAATCTCATGCAGGAGTCGGAGCGGGGGCCGCCGGCGGTTCGAGGTTCGGCGCCGACGCATGCGCGGGTCGGCGAGAGAAGCGTGCGACGAGCTTCATGATAACCACGTAGAACACCGGCGTGAGGAACAGCCCGAAGAACGTCACACCAATCATGCCGGCGAAGACCGCGACCCCCATTGCCTGACGCATTTCAGCGCCGGCGCCGGTCGAAATAACCAGGGGATAAACGCCCGCGATAAAGGCGATGCTCGTCATGAGGATGGGGCGTAGCCGCAATCGACACGCCTCCAAAGCCGCCTCAAGAATCGACATCCCTTGGTGCTGCTTTTCGCGTGCGAATTCGACGATGAGGATCGCGTTCTTACAGGCCAACCCGACCAAAACGATCAGGCCAATCTGCGTGAAAATGTTGTTGTCCCCTCCCTTGATCATAACGCCCAGCATGGCGCTCAGCAGGCACATCGGGACGATCAAGATGATGACCAGAGGCAGGCTGAGACTTTCGTATTGCGCGGCCAAAACGAGGAACACGAGCAGGAGACACAGAGGAAAGACATAGATCGCCGTGTTCCCAGCGATCCGTTGCTGGTGCGCCAGTTCCGTCCATTCGAATCCCATTCCCGGGGGCAAATTCTGCCGCACCAGGTTTTCGATGAACGCCTCGGCTTGGCCTGAACTGTATCCATGAGCTGGAGCACCATTGATTTCGGCGGCGGGGTACCCGTTGTAACGCATCACTCGGTCGGGGCCGTAGGCTTCCTTGACCCGAAGAAGCGTCCCCAAGGGAACCATCTGCCCTTGCTCATTCCTGGTTTTCAGGCGGCTGACATCTTCAAGCCGACTCCGAAAGGGCGCGTCCGCTTGCGCGATCACCTGATACGTGCGGCCAAAGCGGTTGAAATCATTCACATAGAGTGAACCAAGATAAATCTGCATCGCTTCGAAGACGCTCTGCAAGGGCACTCCCATCGATTTCGCCTTTGTCCGATTCACGTCCGCCTCGATCTGCGGAACGTTGATTTGGAACGTCGAGTACACCGCCTGCAATACGTTCGTCTGGTACGATTGCCCGATAATTCCCCAGGTCGTCCCGAAGAGCGCTTCTTGGCCGAGGCCAGCGCGGTCCTCCAGATATAGTTTGAAGCCACCTCCGGTACTCAGCCCGTTAACCGCGGGGGCATTGATCACTAGAGTCCGAGCTTCCTGAATCTCGGCGAAGACGGCGTTGAGCTTTGCCGCGATCGCCGTGGCCGTGAGATCCTTGGAACGTCGTTCTTCAAACGGCTTCAGGATTATGAACGTTATGCCGGAATTGGGACTCGCGGTAAATCCGTTGGGCGACAATCCCGGGAAAGCCACGGACGATTCGACGCCGGGAACCTGCATTGCCAAGTCGGTCATCCGGCGCATGACGGCATCGGTTCGGTCCAACGACGCGGCGTCGGGCAATTGGGCTACGCAAATGAGGTATTGCTTGTCTTGATCCGGAATAAAGCCGGCCGGTACGCGCGCGAAGATATTCCCCGCGAGAAAGACGAGGCCGGCGTAAACGACCAAGGCAACACCGCTCACTCGCACTACCCGAGCCACTCCCGCCGAATACTTGTTCCCAATCCAGGCGAAAAAGCGGTTGAACGGCCGAAAGAGCCATCCGAACAGACCATCGAGGATCCGCGTGAATCGATCCTTCGGCGCCTGGTGGTCGCGCAACAACACCGCCGCCAACGCCGGCGATAACGTCAGAGAATTGAACGCCGAGATGACCGTCGAGATGGCGATCGTGATGGCGAACTGTTTGTAAAACTGGCCGGTCAGCCCGCTGATAAACGCCGTGGGAACGAAGACGGCGCACAGGACTAATGCCGTCGCTACGATTGGGCCGGTAACTTCGGTCATCGCCCGTTTCGTCGCTTCCACGGGGCTGAAACCGAGGGCGATGTTCCGCTCCACGTTTTCGACCACGACGATGGCGTCGTCCACCACAATTCCAATGGCGAGCACGAGTCCAAACAAGGACAGCGCGTTAATGCTGAAGCCAAATACGCTCATGACCGCGAACGTACCGATGAGCGAGACCGGAACGGCCGCCAACGGAATGATCGAAGCGCGCCACGTTTGCAAAAACAGCAACACCACCAAGACCACCAGCAGCACTGCCTCGAAGAGCGTGTGGACCACGGCCTCGATGGATTTCCTGACAAAGACAGTCGGGTCATAAACCACATTGAAGTCGAGACCGTCAGGGAAGCTCTTCTTCAGCGTCGCCATGGTCTGGCGAACGTTTTTGGAAAGTTCCAGCGCGTTACTCCCGGGCTGCTGAAAAATCGGAATGGCGGCCGCCGAGCGATTATTGAGGAGAGACCGGAGGGCAAACTCGCCCGCTCCCAACTCGATCCGGGCAACGTCTTTCAATTGCACTGTCTCGCCCTGCTTGCCGGTCTTAATGATGATGTTGCCGAACTCTTCTTCGGTGACCAGACGACCCTTGGCATTGATCTGCAGCTCGAGCGCCACGGGGGAGGCAACCGGTTGCTGGCCGACCGCTCCGGCCGCGACCTGCACATTTTGCTCGCGAATCGCATTGATGACATCGCCCGCAGTCATTCCTTTGACCGCGATCTTGTCCGGATCCAACCACACCCGCATCGCGTAGTCACCGGACCCAAAGACTTGGACCTGGCCCACTCCCGAGATCCGCGCCAGCACGTCCTTCACCTGCAGGGTTGCATAGTTGCGGACATAAACGTCGTCGTAGCGCCCATCGGTGGAGAACAGGTGAACGACCATCGTCAGGTCCGGTGTGGACTTGATGGTGAGGACGCCTAAGCGACGAACCTCTTCTGGCAACTTCGGCAACGCCTGCGAAACGCGATTTTGCACCAGCACCTGGGCTTGATCGATATCGGTGCCCAGCTTGAAGGTCACCGTCAAGGTCATCACTCCATCGCTCGTGGCTTGGGAGAACATGTATAGCGAGTTCTCGACGCCATTGAGCTGCTGTTCGAGCGGGACGGCCACCGTTTCGGAAATCGTCTTGGGATTGGCGCCAGGATAGACCGCACGGACCACAATCTGCGGCGGAACTACTTCCGGGTATTCCGAGATCGGAAGCCGATACATCGCGATCAACCCGACCAGGAAAATCAGGACCGACAGCACCGCGGCAAAAATCGGTCGCCGAATAAAGAAATGACTAAAGTTCATGCGTAACGAATCGAATCCGCAACCACACCTCAACGCTGCGCTGTCAGCTTCGCCACCTCCAGCGGCTGGGGCGTCACGGGCATGCCTGGACGGACCCGCATGAGTCCATTCACGACCACCGATTCCCCGGCGCGCAGACCCTCACGAACAATCCGCATTCCTCCCACGCTGCCCCCTAACGTCACCGGCCGATAAGCCACAGTGTTCGAAGACGTGAGAGTCAGCACAAATTTCTGATTCTGATCAGTTCCGATCGCGGTTTCACTGATCAGCAACGCGGGCATCTTGGCGCTTCCCGGGAGACGCACGCGGGCAAACAGCCCCGGAATCAAACGTCCATCGGGATTGGGAAATTCAGTTCGAACCAAGATGCTTCCCGTTGCCGGATCGAGCCGGTTGTCGATGGACTCGATAAACCCTTGGTGCGGGAAACCGGTTTCTCCCGCCAACGCCATCTCGACTTCAATTCGACCTTGCGAATTGGTGGAGAGCCGACCCTCACGGAGCAGCCCGCGGAACTTCTGCAAGCTCGCTTCGTCCACATCACTGTAGGCATACATCGGATCGACGCTCACCAGCGTCGTCATCAACGTCGTGAAGCCATCAACGCCGCTGACGTTGTTCCCCGGCGTGACGAGAGCACGACTGACGCGACCACTGATCGGAGCGCGAACGGTGCAATACTCGAGATCAAGCCGGGCGGTCTCGCGGGCGGCTTCGGCCACCTGCATCGCCGCTTGAGCATCGGTGTACGCCCAGCGACGTTGATCGGCCTCCTCAATGGAAATCGCTTTGGTCTCGTGGAGCGCGTCGGCGCGTTTCGCTTCGCGCGCTGAGTTCTCCAACCGAACCCGCGCCCGGGTGACTTCAGCGTCCGCACGATCGAAAACCGCTTGTTTAGGACGCGGATCAATCACGAAAAGCACGTCACCCGCTTGGACCAGTTCGCCCGAACGGAAGCGAACCTCCGTCAAGTAACCAGAAACCCGCGGACGAATCTCGACCACTTCAGGGGCATCCAGGCGCGCGGTGAATTCGTCGTGCTCCACAATTTCCCGGATCTCGACCGGGGCGACGGTAACCGACGGCGGTGGCAGTCCTGGCGTTTGAGAATCGGCGCCGGAACCGCGACAGCCCGCGCCAACGATGACGGCCGCGATCCCGCTGGCGAAAACCGAGACCACGCCAGGGGCAAAACGAAATGAAAGCATAGAGGGTGCGAAAAATTCCAAATTGTTGACTGATCGTCTCAGACGCCGCTCAACCTGGCCTGCGGCGCCGGGCTGTCAACTTCGACGACAGCGAAGATTCCTCGACTCGCAGCACACTCTGCACCGTCGGTTCGAGTTCATGAAGTACCTTCGGATCGTTCTGAACCTTGGCCTGCAGCATCAAACCCATGACACAGGACGCCACCGCCAGAGCGGAACCACGATTATCTTGACTTGGAATCGTCCCCTCTCGCTGTCCATCACTGATGGCACTTTCAAGATATCTCAGCCCCCGATTGAGTAACTCCTCCGACTTGGCGCGAAGTCGGTCGTCTTGCGTAGCGATCTCACTTCCCATGCTGCAATAGGGGCAGCCCACAACGTGTCCAAACTGCTCAAAAAGCGACTTTTGCGCTTCAACGATATGCCGACACCACCGGGACAAACGCTCCCACGGCGGAACCTGAGGGGAAAAAATCGCGTCCAGGGTCGGTCGCATTTCCTCCCAGTGTTGCTCATAGGCGGCCAAAGCCAGATCCGCCTTAGACGGAAAAAAATGATAGAAGCTGCCCTTCTTCACTTCCGCACGAGCACAAATGTCATCCACGCTCACGCTGCCGTAACTGTTCGTCCAGATCAGTTGCAGTGCGGCAGCCAACAATCGTTCTCGTGCGTCGCTCGTTCGGCCCATGGCAAGGAAGGATGCCGGAGACTAACGAAAGTGTACCAGTCGGTCAACAATTCCACCGACATGGTTGAAATCCCCCCCCCGGCGACTATCTGGGTCCCAGTCCTGCTCGCTACAAACGCAGATGGTTCCAGAGTTCGGCCGGCGACAGGCGCATGCTAATGTAGAAGGCGCCAAATTCGGCGTACCGGGCGCTCACTTCGTCGAAGCGCATCTCGTAAACGATCTCCTTAATGGCATCCAGTTGATGAGCCATCAGGGTTACTCCCCACTCCCAGTCATCAATTCCCGCCGATCCGGTAATCAACTGAGCGATCCGCCCTGAGTATTTGCGCCCCGTCTTCGCGTGGCTCCCCATCAGCTTCTTGCGGGTATCGAAGTCGAGCATGAACCAGTTGTCACTGCCGGACCGCTTCTTGTTCATCGGGTAGAAGCACATGATTTCCCAGTCTTCCAGTTCCGGATACAGGCGGTAGTGCTGATACTCGGCGTTGCGTTTTTGCGCGGCGGCGAAGCGTTCTTCAAACTGTGGATGACCGGGAACAACGGCGTCGCGCGCTAGGATAGCCTTCAAGTCATCGTCCGTGGCGACGTATTCGGGAAGCTCGGTCACGCTTAGATACGAGTACGCCGGCACCAACGTTCCGGCCGGGAATGCGAGTTCGACGTCCCGTTGTAACGCGCCGAGTTGCTGCAATTCGGTGGCGAACAGTAGGAACGCGAGGTCGGCCTTACCGCCCACGCCTGCGAAGGTCATGATTCGCGGAGCACCGGGCCCGGGGTTCGCTTCGCAAATCTTACCTAGTCGATGCAACGTGCTGGAAGATTCGCCGGCCGGAAGCGCCTGCCAGCGGACACGATCCACGCGGAAGAACAGGTGAGCGACGTGAACGCCGCGCGAGAGAGGAATTCCGGCCATAACCGTCGGTAGTAGTCCTAGAAGAGTTCGAACATTAGAGGTGTTCCGGCCTATTCCACCGCCAAAGCGTGATCGATCAACTGAGGCAATTGGTCGAGGATCGCAGAGTTCGCCGCAACCAATTTGGCTCCCGCAGCCACACCTTCGTCGCGCAGCTTCTGGTTCCGCAATTCCGTGAACCCAATCACGGGAACGTGGGCTACGTCCGGATCTCGCTTGAGGAGACGGATCACGCCGCAGAAGTCGCCGTGGCGGAGCGCCAGCTCAGCAATCAGGAGCATCGGTTTCTCACGACGAACCAAGTCGGGAACGTTCGCCGCCACATTGACGGTCAAAACCCGCCAACCGGAATCGGCCAGGCGATTGGCAATCTGGCTGCCGGGCAGGAGAGTTTCGTGAAAGACGATGGCCAACGGTTTCGTCACGGCTCCAGGTTGAGGTTAGGGTCAGCGAAATTCACTAAGATTCAGAACACAACCAAACGAATCGCGAAGCAGGAACAACCGTGGACCGTGCTCGCACGACGGCGCCTTTCCCTCGCAGTGCCTCGTAATCGGGCCGAACAATCCCACGCGCAGCAGCTATGAAACCTCGTCGACGCCCAGTCCATCACGAGCCGACCGCGTGGCTCAGAGGCGTCGGCGTCGCAGATAAACTCGGATCCGTCAGGGGCAAGCGTAACCGGGCGACGCAACCGGAACGATCCTCCCGGTTCTCTAGCGCGATGGATCCGCCATGCGCCTCCGCGATTTGGCGGCAGAGCGTCAGCCCGATGCCACTGCCCTTGGGTTTGGTCGTAAAGAACGGGACGAAGAGGTTGGCCGGATTCGCTAAGCCTGGCCCGGTGTCGGTCAAACAGATTTCCAATTCGGTGGGCAGCTTGTGCCACCCAATGGCTACGACGGGATCCAGTCCCGGGCTCGCGCTGCTCTCTCCGCGAGACTGCAACACGGCGTCGGCCGCGTTGCGCAGCAGATTGATCAGGAGCTGCTCCAGTTGATCCGGGTCGGCGGGCACCTTGACCGGTGGACCACCGGTCACCGCCAACGACACGCGCGTTTCGACGGCCGTGACACGACGAATCAAGGCTGGCAAGTCCACGAGCTGCTTGCGGGGCGCCGGCAACTTAGCCAGCCGAGCATACGCCTCCATAAAACGAGTCAAGGCCTCCGACCGCTGCGAAATCACCGCCAGGCCGCGGCGGGTATCGTCGCGCCAATCCTCCGGCAGCGGATCGCGGGCGAGCAACGATTCGAGGCTCCCGGCCAAACTCTTGATCGGCGCCAACGAATTATTGAGTTCGTGTCCCAGAACCCGAACCAGGCGCTGCCAAGCGAGTCGCTCCTCTTCACGTAGAGCTCGGCTAAGGTCCGTAAGAACTAAGAGTTGGTGAGGACGACCATCCTGACGAAAACCGGATCGACGAACCCCGAACCGTCCCACTGCCCCGGGCAAGGTGAGAGACATTGTTCGCGTCGATTCGCCGGCCAGGCACTCGCCCAAGCCCAGCTCGGCGGCGGTCCGACCGAGCAGTTGCTCGGCCGGTCGGCGAAGCACGTTTTCCGCGGCGCGATTGGCCAGGCGGAGTCGCTGCTGGTCATCGAAGGCAAACACCGCCGCATCGAGTTCAGTCATCACGGTGCGCAACAACGCGGTCGCTTCCAGAGCCCCCAAGCGTTGTTGGCGCAGCGTTTCCGCGAGCGCGTTCGCTTCGAGCAACACTTCCCCCAACGCGTCATCGCGGACCGCGCCGCGAGCCCGGGTGGAGAAGTCGCCCTCACGCAACCCGCCCAAGAGATTGGCGAGCGTTTGCAACGGGAAGATCACCCGATGCACCAGCACGGCAATGGCAATCCAGGAACCGACGAACACCAGAGCCCCCAACGTCCACCGAGTTCGCGGGGAATAGTCTCCGAACCCCAAAAGCAACAACGTTACGACCACCCCGGGAACGCCCACGGCCAGAGCTAAAAGCTTCAGACGACGCTCGAACCGCATTTGAGGTGCTGGAGAAATCATCTCGTAGAACGAAGTGATCTGAAGGCATCAGAGAACAGAAGACAACCAAGTCCGAGAATTCGGCCGCCTTACCCACGCTTCCGCAGTTCCGCCAAGCGTTCCAACGTCTTGGTCAAGGCTGCCAACCGAGGCATAGCTACTCCGGCCGCCTGAGCCTGGCGCAGCGGCTCGGCGAAGAGGGATTCCAATTCCAAAGCCTGGCCTCGCTCAAAATCAATGAGCGTGGAAGCGCGATACGCACCCATTTCGCGCGTCCGCTGAACCTGCAGATCCGCATAGCTATCCGGAATGGGGTGACCGAGCGCATGGGCCGCCGCAATGACTTCACCCATCAGTTCGCGGACCAATGACAGCCAGTCCGGGTCGGCGAGCAACCGGTCGGTAGTTAAGCATTCAGCGATCGCTGCCGTGTCAGCGACGTGACCCGTCTTCATCGCGTCGAGTCCCGCACTACTGGCCACGCCCAGGCCGTTGAAGGGAATGTTCCAAACGAGCTTCTCCCAATGAGCGCGCGCGAGGTTGTCACTGACCGTGCAGGGTACCCCACTGTGGCGAAACGCCTGGGCAAGCTCGTGCGTTCG
>DLVS01000038.1 GCA_003445095.1 Verrucomicrobiales bacterium | reverse complement strand
GCGCAGCCGGCCAGCAATAACGCGAATAGGCTCGCGAAAACGACACACACCAATCCCTTCAAGTGGAGCTCGCTTCTCTCGACGCGAAAGCGATGGCTGAAGGTGACCGGAAGGCGGACGAGGGTTCTTCGTTCGTCAACGCCGCCAGTGTTTGCACGTGTATTGACACCATTTACCAGCAACCTCGCCCGGCCTTGAGCAGTAGTGCGTAGGTTCATGGTTTGGTAGTGGGTTCGGCCAGCAGCGTGGTCATTTCCTTCAGCACTTGATCATTCCAACCTTGTTGGCCGGCCAGGCCGACAAAGGTCGTGTCGGTGTCTACCCATACGTCGGTTTCCGTCTCCGACTTCGGGTACATGAACACCTCCACGGTTTCCCCGCCGCTGCCGATGATTAGGCCGAACTTGCGGGGGCGACTGCCCGAGACGTAGTAAGGCTCCTGCTTTTTCACTTCACAACCCACTGCCACCAGGGAGCGCAAGGCGGCGGCGTGCACTTGATCGAGCGGATAAGCGAAGGGCGTGGGTGGTTTCCCTTTCACGTCCTCGTGCTGAAGGATGGCTTCTTTGCTCAGGCCACCACCCGCTGAAGGCGCGTCGGGAGTTGTTGAACATCCACTGGCGAAGGCCAGGAGGCAGGCCAAGGCCGGTAGGGTAAATGAAAACCAACCCTGGCGTAGAAACGACTGATTTGAGGTCATAGGAAGTACTGGTAGGACTTGAATACTTTAAGGACGAGTTTGACTGAGTCCTCCCGTAGTTGGAGGAGTAGGCTGCAGGATCGCGTCAAGCAGTGAAATCTGTGAGATTTTGGACCGTCAGCAGGGGCTGACTGCTGCGATTCGACCGGCCGGAGGATGTGCTGCATCGACGTCCGTCTGCCAGTTACGGGCAATTGGCTAGGTGCGAGATGAAATCTCATAGGGCTATCTTCCTATGCCATTGGTTGTCTCTGACTTCGTTGGCATCCCCAAGATCCCCTGTGACCCATTCATCTGCGCAAACTTAGCCGCAGGATTTTGGGATGCGGTCATTCGCAGATCTCGGCCGACACAAACAACACCGTTTCGATCGTCTTCTGAGGTTGACCTGGGCACATCCAGCGGGAGGTCTGTAACAATGTCCAGTATCCATCCTTGCATGCCCAGTGAGCATCGGTCCCAGACACCGTCCCATCGGAGCAAGGTGGTTGCCCAGGCTCCATCTCAACGGAGATCACATCTTTGACCTGGATCGTAGAGTAGAACTTCGCATCCCCAAAGCTGTCCGCGTCGCTCATGGAATCGAGCAGGTTCAACCGCATCCAATCGTCACCAACTCTCTGGTAGGCCTCCAACCCGGAAGTACTCCGTCCGAGAATCTCCTGTTTGCCGTCGCCAGTGATGTCGGCCGCTTGAATGGTCGAATACTGCGCCGCGGAGCCCCAGCCTTGCGAGTCACCCCATGGGATCCCCCCAGGCAGCACTTCCCAGGCGTTGTTGGTTGGGTCAAATCGAATCGCGTACACCCCCGCCTCGCCTCGGGCTATCACCTCAGCCTTCGAATCGCCCCAAACATCTGCGGTAGTGATCGTGAGGTAATATCGCGGTAAGCCCCAGCCCTGGTCGCTGCGAAGTCCCTTAAATGAGGGTAGCCCTACCCAGACATTGGCTGCGCTGTCAAATTGGTAGCACGTGAGACCGGTTGAACTTCGGCAAAAGACTTCACGCTTATCGTCTCCAACGAAGTCGGCGGCCTGCATCGTAACGTAAAACTCCGGAGCGGCCCAGCCATCAACATCGGTGAAGTCAGGCAGAGACGGCAAGTCGACCCACGCGCCGGTCGCGTCGTCGTATCTCCACATTTCAACGCCACGGGAATTCCTGCAAAAGAGCTCATTCTTACTGTCTCCGGTGATGTCAGCAGTTTGGATGGTGGAATAGTACACGGGACTGCCATAACCAGCCGCATCCGGCATCATGCCTCCCCCTGGAAGGTGTCGCCACCGGTTGTTGGCCAGGTCCCAATTCCACACGTCTATGCCGCCAGCACCTCGGGCGAGGATTTCATCCTTTGCGTCACCGGCAACGTCTGCCGCCTGGATGGTTGAGTAGTACGCCTCTTGGCCCCAGCCGAGCTCGTCGCTCCAAGGAATCTCTCCCGGCAGCCTCGCCCACTTCCTTTTGGCGATATCGTAAGTCCAAGCAACGACGCCGAACGGTCCGCGCGCAAAGACTTCCAGGTTCTTGTCCCCGGCGAGATCAGCCGTATGGAGGGTGGAGAAATACTGTGGCAAATTAGGGATGCCTTCTTGTCGCAAAGAGATCGCTCCCGGAAGGCGAATCCAACGGTTCTTTGCGCGACCCCAAACCACCACTCCGTCGGGAGTATTGGCGAGTGCCTCGGACTCAACTATCGAGTCAACCGACCTGAAAAATTGAGGCAAGGCTTGAGGAGCCAAATCGTACGAGCCGAACACACCGTGAACAGGTTCAAATGGATCCGTAAGCCGACGATTCCCCAAGAGCCTCCCAGTGAAGTGCATGGCCGCTTTTCGATTCCCGTCGAGGCGAATTGAAAGTTCAGGCAGTGCATCCGCAGGCACAACCACACCGAGCGCGACCAACGCAACGAGCGACAGTGAGGAGCGCTGGGATTGCATGTTGGGAGGAAGTAACCGGGAACGGCGATTGGTAACGGCTTTCATGAGGCGATTTGCTAGTGCGAAGCGGGCAAATGGCAACGCACACCTTTATCTGCGTCCGCCTGGGGGACTTCTCGCGAGGAATTTTCAGAACTGGCTCGGGGCGGTCTTACGGCTTGAGCAACCTACCCAACTCCGGACTCCGTATACGGAACCATTCAGTAGAAAAGCAGAGAGAGCCATGAATGGACACAGAAACACACGAATGAAGGAAAAAAAGCGGGGGACAATGATCGGTACTCTGGTTCAGTGGGTGCCCGTGCGAGATACCGCTATGGCCACACGGCCCGATCTCATATTTCGAATTTCAGATCGAAAAGTCTCACGGCGCCCCTATTGCCCGTCGCCGGTGAGGACAAAGTGCGCCCAGTGGGAGGGATGGGACCAACGCTCGCTCTTCATCAGTCCGGTTGCGCTTTCCTAGACTATCGTCTCCTCCGGTCAGGAAACCCGTGTCGCCGCGGTTCTGCGGACAGTGTGCGGAATCGACTTTCCGTTATCTCGCCCCTGGGCTTGGGAGGCGCGATAGCTTTTCGAAAGCGGCAGCCCCCAACGGGCCGCAAAGGTCACCGGATTGCCCAGCACGCCGGGGAAGTAATCTTCATCCGCCGTGACCTTTTTTCGCCGCCGAACCACCTCCGCCTTGGACAACTTCACTTTCATGCAGTCAAACTCCTCCGCGCGAGTCCGGCAATCAAGCCTGCGCCAGAAAGTTATCGCGGAACTCCCGGCGACAACGGGCGAGGGTTTCCCCTCGAATGAAAAAGTGATCCAGTACGCCAGGCTGCCCGAGAATCCTGGAATAGAAAGGTGCCGAGTTCGCTGTCGCCTCGCCCCAGATCATCGGCACTCCCACCTTGCCCGCGAATTGAGCGAGTCCATACACCAGTCCCTTGCCGATGCCGCAAATTTTCGGCCCGGTGCCGCCGACAATAGCAGGATGTGCCGATAGGAATTCCAAAACCAAGTGATGGCAGTAGGTGCGGCGGCATTGAGCAAGTCCCAGAACTGTCGACCGCTAGAACCAATCAGCCTTCACCGGCAGGAGCAGGCTTACCTCGGTCTGGACATCGTGGCGGACCAGATCGTGGAATCGCTGGAGACTCGTGGCTGTCGGAATGGAACGGAGGTAGTAGCGGAAGCGTTTTGTGGCTAGCCGGGCGAACTCGAGGGTGTCGCGTACCGCGGGTCGTCCTGCCGTGGCAGTTGGCGCCCGCCAGTGGCTGATCCACCGAAGGTCACGCTCAGTGCCTCATACTAATTCGACTTCGTAGGGTTCATCCTCGGCAAGGACTTGGAAGCGCACGCCTTGAGATTAGTCCAGAAGGTACTCAAACGGAAAGTCGCCCGGTTTCAAAAGCCCTGCACATCCACCTCCGGCTTGTTCACCACTCGCCGCGGATGCGATACGATCACCTCCGGATCTGGCTGAGGCCAACCCGCCCTATCGCCCATCACCGGTAAGGACGAAGGGAGCCCAGTGGAAGGGGTGAGACCAACGCTCGCTCTTGAGCAGAGTTAGTTGCGCTCGGCGCAACGCTTCCGCTTTGGTAATGAGAGTTCCGGCTGTCGGTCTGTTGTTGGCGGACAATCGTGGTTGAAGCTGGCGATAGAACTCGATCATGAGGTCCGCGGTGCTCTCGTCAGCCACGGCCCATTGAGTGGCCAACGTTGAAGGACAACCCGCCACGAACAGCGCCCACGAAAGTCCGCGGAGTCCTTCGCCAGAATATACTCCGCCGCGAGCGGATTCGCAGGCCGAGAGGACGGTCAGCTCGGCCGGCACCTCGCTTTCGAGAATTTCCCGCGCTTCCCAGAAGCCATCGTCGGCGGAGTTAGCTTCCCGGGCCAGGAGGAGGCCGGAGAACATCGGATCGTTGGGCTCGTAAAGGCCGTGAGTCGCCAGGTGAAGGATGCGGTAGCCCCGACACTCGCGTTTGATGCGGGACTCGGTGGCGTCGGGTCCGAGCAACAATTGCGCTCGGCCGGGGAAGATTTCAGCAATCGCCCGGGCCTGGCGTTCGGTTCCGGGAATGGCATCGAAACCGGCCAGCATCGGCATCTCCCGGCGGCGGGAGAGTCCGAGTTCGGGGTTGGCCAGGATCAGAATCTCGCCGGCCGGTCGGGTCGCGGCGCGATTCATGGCGAGCCGATCCATCGCCAGCCAGGCGGCGACTGACGGCACCTGAGCAATCGCCATTTGTTCGATGAGGGGATGACCGGAGGAATCGGCCAAGGCGGCGAAGGGAATCTCCCACAGGGTCGCATCCGGGACCACGCACAGAAGGCGGATTCCATTCAGCGCGTTCTGAACCGGCCCCAGAAGAAGCTGATACAACTCCTGTCCTTCAGGCGCAGGAACTCGCGGCGACTGCTGGACCATTCGTTGTCGAAAGGCCCGGCCGAGGCGGGCCAATTCGTTGCGGCCGGCGTTGACCGAATGAACTGCCACGGAAATCTCCCGCGGGGCAGGGGAGGCTCCAGGAGCGGCTGCCGCGGATTTCCGGATCAGGAAAAGCCAAGTTTGAACGTCCGACACCACATATTCGAGGATGGCAGTGTTGTCGTTGAGCAGCGGAGCGACTTGGGAGAGTTCCGGAGGGGGAGGCCGAACACGTTGGACCGCCAGTTCGGGGTGAGCGATGTGAAGTTGACGAAGGAACCGATCGTAGTCGCGGCGGGCGGCGGTCAATTCCTGGCGGGTCCTGGCGGCGGCATTGGCGTTGGTCGAGCCACTGTCCGCGAGCAAGACCCGAAGCTTAAGATTTAACTCCGCGAGCCGGCCGTTGAGGGTTTCTTCCTGCTTCTGCTCCGCCTCAGAAAGCGAACGGCTGAAAGAAGCGCGTCCTTTCTCCAAGAGGGCAAGCAGCGTTCGGGTCTTGCCTTGTTCGGCGGCTTGCCAGGCGGGCTCCGGTTGGTTGAGGCCAAGCGTCGCGGTGATGAGCTCTTCGTAAGGCCCGGAGTGCCCGGACCCGAAAGAAATCTGGAGAGCAGGATCCTCGACCTGAGCGCGAATTGCCTCAGTGGCCTCAATCGCGGCGCGGGCGGCCGAGGCGGCGGCGGGCCAATCGCGATTCTGGCGAGCGAGACGTGCGATGCCGAGGTGAGCAGCCTCAACGGCCTCAAGATCGGAAGCCTCCTCGGCCGAGGCCGCCGCGCGTCGGAAATTGCTGCCGGCGTCGGATGATCCACGAAGCCGATTAAGCTCGCCCAAGTTCAGCCAGGCGCGCGCCTCCTCCGCCCGGGCACCAATTTGCCGAGTGAGCTGCAGAGAGGTCTCAAAGGCGGCACGCGCTTCGTCCCAGCGATGAGTCGCTTGATATACCAGGCCCAAATGATTGTGGGTCTTGGCCTGGCCGATCACGTCTTCGAGCTCACGTTTCAAGCGAAGGCTCTCGTTGAACTCCTTGACCGATTGGTTGAATTCGCCGGTCGCGAAGTGGATTTCGCCTAGGTTGTGCCAGGTTTCGGACTCCGCGTATGGCACCGCGTGTTCCTGAAAGACTCCGAGTACCGACTCCAACTCAAGCCTAGCCTCAGCAAGTAGCCCAGCCGATCGGTAAACGAGGGCGATGTATCCTCGCGTCTCGGCCGCGCCAACCACATTCTTTTGGCCCTCTTCGATCGCCAAACTCGCTTGCAGTAAACGAAGCGCCTCCGTGTAGCGACCGTTCAAGTGCGACAGTCCTCCCAAGTTGTGGAGCGCCATGGCTCGTCCCGCGGGGTCTCCCGTGGTGTCGGCCAGGCGCAAACTTGCGTCGAAGCAGGTCCTCGCCTGTCGGTACCGGCCGGTTTGCTGTGCCAGGACTCCTAGGTTGTTCAAGGTCATCATTTGTCCGGTCAAATCATGGATCTGCTCCTTGATTCGCAGACTGGCCTCATAGGTCTTCGCCGCCTCGGAGTACCGCCCCGTATACTCGTAAACGGCACCGAGATTGCCCAGGGCAATGGCTTCTCCCGAAGGGTCCTCTTCCTCGCGGAATTGGGTAATCACCTCGCGGAATAGTGCCTCGGCCTCGGAATAACGTCCGAGAGGAGCAAGTGCAGTGGCCAGCTTCAGCCGAGTTTCTGCGATTTCGGTACGATTGGTTGTCGCGATGAAGTAGGGGAGTGCGGACTCGAGCGCGGTTACCGCTTCCACGAATTTGGAGGAGCGACGCTGCACTTCGCCTAGGGACTGAAGCGCTTTGGCTTCGGCCAGCGTGTCTCTGCGTTGGCGCGCCTGCTCCAGCGCCTGTTCAGCCAACAGACGCCCGCGGTCGTGTTCGCCCGCCGCCGCCAGGGTCTTTGCCTGATCGCCCAGGGCTAGCAGCTCTCCTTGCGAATCTCGTGCCTGTCGGGCCAGCTCGACCGCCTGTTCGTACTCGGCCACAGCCTCTGGGTATCTCGCCTCCCGGAAGCGGATGACTCCGCGCTCGCGACGGACTTGAACCAAGGCGGTAGCGTCGGGACCAAGGCTTCCCACCTCCAACGCCAGATCGTTAATGGCGATTGCGTTGGTGAACTGGCCGAAATCGGCCAGGCGATGGCTTTCCGCGGCGAGGAGGCGCGCGCTTTGTTCGGGGCTTTGACCCAAGCGCTTGAGGAGGGCGGTGCGATCCGCGGGCTGCGAAACGTTCCCCAGCTCCTCGATCAAAGTCGAAATATCGGCGTTCGGATTCGCCTGCCCAATGGCCAAAGCCATGCCAGTCACTGATAACGCGGTGGTCAGCCAACCTCGCAATCGCCGGAAGTAATTAGGGTTTCGGACCATGGGACAGGGCCGCATCGAGGCGGCTGAGGACTGGCGAGTCCGGGTTGAGCTGACGCAGGCGTTCGAGTTCGATGCGGGCATCGCCTTCAAGTCGAAACGCGGCGTAGATCGCAAAGCGTGCGAGCGCGGAATCTCCCGCCGCCGATTCCAAGCGGGATACTTCTGCCCAAGCCTCGGCGGGCAATACGGCAAACCTCGCCGGGTCCGAGAGCGTCAGCTCGTTGTTCAGCCGGCCTTCGACCTGCCAGCTGTAGGTCCGACCAGGCTGCAATTGAACTTGGCTTCCTGGTAGATCGAGTTCGCCTGGACGCGAGGGTTCACCTTCCCAGATTATTTTGCCGTTTTCAGCGAGGACGACTCGGATGCCGGCGGCATTGGTGGGAGCCGTCCAGAGGAATCGCAATTCGCCGGGGCGAATCAAGGTGGATCGTGGGCTCACAGGTTGAATCGTACTGGCGCCGTTCAGGCCGAGCTTGGCCCCCTGCAATTCTACGTTTTCCCACTCCGAGCGAACTGTCGGCATCGGTTCCATGCTTCCGTTGTTCACCATCGACCCGATGCGCTCAAGCCAGTCCGACGGAAGAATGACGCGCTTGGAAAAACGCACGGCACCTTCGGACCATTGAACGGGACCGGTAGTGTCGTTCAGGACAAGGTCGTTCGCTCTTCCTCCTGACGATTGCAAGAGTGCCCAGACAAAGAAGCCGACGAAAACTACCGTGACCGCGAAACCGAGACGTTGGTATTGAGTCAATCGCGAAATCCAGCCGAAGACCGAAGCCAGCGGGCCAGGACCGTCGGCCGACAAGGTCGACCGATGTTGAGGAAGTTTGTCGACACTGGGTTTGGACGCAGTCTCTCGTTCCAAGTTCGACGGCAGTTCGGTGGCGGCAGGCCGAACCTCACTTTCCTGGGCGGTGGTGGCGCTCACGTTGGGCGCGGCAGGCCAGGCGGCCATGACACCGTCCAGGTGAGCCCGCAGATACGCAATGGCGCGAACGCGTCGGGCACAGCTTTGGCACGAGCCAATATGAGCCTCCACCGCTAGCGTCTCCTCTGGGCTAGCCGTAGACTGGGCGTAGCGCCGGAGGAGTGTGTCGTTGTCATGTACCGAATTCGCCACGCGTTGAGTCTCCGATTGAATTCTGCCTTTGACCACCGGACTTCTCGCCCGGATTCTCGAGAGGCACCTCTTTCTGCCGCCGGGCAGCGATGGCCGCCACGAAATCGTCGTCAGCGGAATCTGGACCGACTCCCAGAAGTGCTCGGATGCGTGCCTGCATCCGGTTACACCAGTCCGGGACTGCTTTCACGAAGCCGCCTTCATAGACCGCCCAATAATCATCGAGACTTGTCTCACCGACCAGACGATCCAGCAGGTGACGATATCGCTCAAGGTCGCGGGGATGATACTCTAGGAGGTCGCGGACAGTGAGGTTGAGTCGCTGGCGCAGGGAAGCCACGCAAGCCTCGAACCAAGGAGGTGGTCTAGTTGGCTTTCCTGCGGATGCGGCCACTTGTTGCTCCAGTTCATGAACGAGGG
>DLVS01000641.1 GCA_003445095.1 Verrucomicrobiales bacterium | reverse complement strand
AATCTCCACGCTCGCCAGTTATCGCGGCGCCCAGATTTTTGAGGCCATTGGCATCGGACAAGAAGTCGTGGAACGCTGTTTTTTTGGCACGACCAGCCAAGTCGGCGGGATTGGACTGAAGGAAATTGGCGAAGACGCCCTCCGACGTCACCGGGCGGCGTTTGCTTCGCCCGAGACCGCCGTTCTCGATGTCGGAGGCAACTACCGCGTGGCCAAGGGCGGTCGGGGTGAATACCACGCGTACAATCCGCAGGTCGTGATGACGCTCCACCGGTTCCTCAAGAGCGGACAGCGCGAGGAATTTCTCAAGTACATGGAGACCGTCGAGAAACGCGAACCGGTGAGCCCGCGCGACCTTTTTCAGTTCAAGCCGACCGGAACTCCGGTGCCGCTCGACGAAGTGGAGCCAGTCGAAGATATCCGGCGACGGTTCACCACGGCCGGCATGTCGCTCGGTGCCCTTTCACCCGAAGCACACGAATGCCTGGCCATCGCGATGAACAGCATCGGGGGCAAATCGAATTCCGGTGAAGGCGGGGAAGACCCCGCTCGCTACAGCACGGAGAAAAACTCCGCGATCAAGCAAATTGCTTCCGGCCGATTCGGCGTGACCCCGGCTTATTTGGCCAGCGCCTCGGAAATTGAAATCAAGATGGCCCAAGGCGCGAAGCCGGGCGAAGGAGGTCAATTGCCCGGACACAAAGTCAGCGTGTTGATTGCTCGGCTTCGTCACAGCGTGCCCGGTGTTCCGTTGATCTCACCGCCGCCACATCACGACATTTACTCCATCGAAGATCTTTCGCAGTTGATCTATGACCTCAAGCAGGTCAATCCGCGCGCGAAGGTCTGTGTGAAACTCGTTGCCTGCGCGGGGGTGGGCACGGTGGCGGCCGGGGTGGCCAAGGCGTACGCGGATGTCGTGCTGATTTCCGGTCACGACGGCGGCACTGGGGCCTCACCGTTGAGTTCCATCAAGAACACTGGCGGCCCGTTTGAGTTCGGCGTCGCTGAGGCGCATCAAACACTGATGTTAAATGACCTTCGGTCTCGCATCGTGCTGCGGACTGACGGCGGGATGAAAACCGGTCGTGATATCGTGCTCGCGGCGTTGCTCGGAGCGGAGGAGTTCAATTTCGGCACGGCCGCGCTGGTGGCTGCCGGTTGCGCCATGTTCCGGGTTTGCCACCTCAATACCTGCCCCGTCGGCGTCGCCACTCAGAAGGACGAGCTGCGGCTAAAGTTCCGGGGCAAGCCGGAAAATCTTGTGAACTTTTTCAACGCGGTCGCTCAAGAGGTCCGCGAAATCATGGCGGCCTTGGGCTTTCGCAAGCTCGACGACATCATCGGCCGCACCGAGCTGATGGAACGGAGGCCAGTCGGTGACTTTCCAGAAGAGATTCGCGCCAAAGTTTCCAGCCTTCAGCTCGACAAATTGCTTTACCAAGTCGACCCCACCGGCACGGCGCCTCGCATTCATACGCGGGAGCGCAACGAGCGATTCGGTGACAGTTCGCTCGACGACAAGCTTATCAACGACGCCCGAGTCGCCTTACAGGGCAAAGGTGTGGCCAAAGTCAGTTATAAGATTAACAACACCCAACGAAACATCGGCACCAAAGTGTCGGGCCAAATCGGCTTCCAATTTGGTGACGCCGGTCTACCCGAAGGCGCCATCGATGTCACTCTGCGAGGCAGCGCCGGGCAGAGTTTCGGGACGTTCCTAGCCAAGGGCGTCCGACTGAAGTTAATCGGCGAAGCCAACGATTATGTCGGCAAAGGCATGAACGGCGGCGAGATTGTGGTCCGTCCGCCGGAGGGACTGAAGTTTGCCTGGGCCGATAACAGCATTGTGGGCAACACCTGTATGTATGGCGCGACGGGGGGACGGTTGTTTGCCGCGGGCCGGGCCGGGGAACGATTTGGAGTCCGTAACTCGGGCGGGACCGCGGTGGTCGAAGGCTTGGGTGATCATGGCTGCGAGTACATGACGGGAGGACTGGTGATCGTGTTGGGCGAAACCGGTCGGAACTTCGGCGCCGGCATGTCAGGCGGTCGTGCCTATGTGTTCGATCCGGCCAATGTGTTTCCCGGCCGATACAACGACGGGATGGTGGGGCTCGAGCGCTTAAAGCCGGATGATGAAGCCAAGCGCGTGGAAGCGCTGATCTACGCCCACCTGGAGGCGACCGATTCGCCGCGGGCGAATGAAATCCTCAAACATTGGAGCCATACTCGCGAACAGTTCTGGGTCGTCGTGCCGCATCCCGCCGAAGCGAAGCCGGCCAGCCAACCGGTCCATGAGCCCGAGAAACCACAGGCGGCGCCCGCGGCAGCCGTGCCGGCGAAGGAGAGTTCTGCCGGCAAATAGAAGACCGCCACGCTTCAGGACACTGTAGGTGGTGGGGCTGTCGCGCTGCGACGGCCCCGCGGTTGGGCGCAGCCTACTGCGGCCTTCACGAACGCAGCCTGACAAACCGCCCCGCCCCGCTCGCGAACGAGGTTCAAGAAAAACTTCCCCGCCCGCGGTCGTGAAATCCGCACTGACGGGCTGGGACGGTCCATGAATTTGGTAGTCGCTGACGGGAGGAAGCGCCGACCCAGGCGGCGCGTGAGGAAATGCCCAAAGTACCACTGGGACGTTGGCTGCGAAAAGGAGAGTGAGCGTCGTCCCCTCCGTGACTACGATTCATGGGAAGGTGGGACCTCCTAAATTCGGACGTGAATCGAGGCCATGAACCGGGTAGGGCTGCCGCGCTGCGGCGGCCCCGCGCAAAGGCGCGGCCTTTCGCAACAACGCGATGGATGAATTCGACGCGTCAC